>JBKJUH010000383.1:0-8416 GCA_046590075.1 Agitococcus sp. | reverse complement strand
GTGACCAAACTAATTAGCGGCAAACCAATCAAACTCGTGGGGTCATTACCTTCTAAACGCTCAAATAAACAAATACCCAGTCCTTCGCTTTTAAAACTGCCAGCACATTGATAAGGTTGTTCTGCCATTAAATAACGTTCGATTTGTTCGGCTGATAACTTTCGAAAATAAACGCTAAATTTTTCAATATGTGATTGAAACAGGCCTGTTTGACTGTTCAGCAAACAAATGCCTGTGTGAAAATCTACCTGTTGACCACTAAAACGACTCAGTTGTTGAACGGCATGGGCATGAGTGATGGGTTTGCCTATCATCTCACCCTTAAATGTAGCCACTTGGTCAGAACCAATAATCAAATGAGCAGGATATTTTTCGGTAAGCGCATGGGCTTTGGCTATGGCCAGTCGATGGCAAAGTTGCTCGCTATTTTCACCCTCAAGCGGCGTTTCATCCGTTTGTGGGCTATCCTGTCTAAAATCAACCTGTAAGCGTAAAAGCAACTCACGACGAAAAGGGGATGTTGACGCTAACACCAAAGGCAAAGGAGGTATGGCTAAAGTCATGGAAAATTCCTATTTGTTTGTCTATGGCACATTACGTCCGCAATCGGGACATGATATGGGCAAATGCTTAGCCGACAATGGACATTATATTGGTGCAGCCAAGCTCAAAGGACAACTCTATCAAGTGAATGATTATCCTGCGTTGACCGCAGGTGATAAGTGGATTATGGGTGATGTTTATGCCTGTACCGTGGATTTATGGTTGCGTTTAGATGAGTTTGAGGAAGCGATAGGAGAAAATCCAGAATATGAACGCCATTTAACACCTGTGCTACTATCAACAGGGCAATGGTTAAGCGCGTGGGTATATTGGTATTGCCGACCGACGACAGGTTTGCAGCCTGTCATCGGCGGTGATTGGTTAAGGCATCTTATTGAGCAGAAGCCGAGTCTTTAGCAATTTTTGCATCGGGTAAGGCCGCATCTAAGAGAATTTGAGCGGCTTCATTAACAAAAGCCTCGTCTTCGGGTTTCTCTTTTTTGGTCGGTTCGGCAAACTCATCAGCAGCGGGCTTTTCCTCATCATTTGCAGCTTCGGCTTCGCGCCATGTTTTTAACAGAGCTTGGCCTTTAGTCGCACGTCGTTCGTTTTCAATGGCTAAACGTTTAGCGTCTAACTCATCTTGCTCTTTACGACGTTTGGCTTCGTTTAACGACACGATAGTATCTTTCTTTAAGGTTTCAGCTAAGGCGATTTGCTCGTTGAGATAACGGAAATCAGGGTCGTTAGCTTGGCGTTGTTGCGACTTAATGCGTAACGCGGCCAATTGACGGCTAAAACCATTAAACGGTAAATAACGCGCCGAACCAATGGTATCCCAAGTTAAGGCGTTTTCTAAAGAAGACTCACCAACATCTGCCCCTTGAAACACATTCGGGAAGTTGACATCGGCTTCAACGCCTTTATGTTGGGTACTCGCACCTGAAATACGGTAAAACTTAGCTTCGGTGAGTTTGAGTTGGCCATGATTTAGGTCGCGTAATGACTGTACTGTACCTTTACCAAAGCTGGTTGAGCCAACAATTAAACCACGGCCATAGTCTTGAATTGCTCCTGCAAAAATTTCACTGGCCGAAGCGGATAAACGATTGACCATCACCACTAAGGGGCCGTCATAAGCGACAGAGGCGTCAGAATCACCTAATAATTCAACTTCACCATTGGCGTTTTTGACTTGTACCGTCGGCCCTGTTTCAATAAACAAACCGACTAAGGAGTTGGCTTCACTTAACGAACCGCCGCCGTTATTACGCAAATCTAAGACTACGCCATCGACATTATCCGTTTTTAGTTCCTCAATTAAACGAGTGACATCGCGGGTAGTGCTACGGTAGTTAGGGTCGCCTGCTTGCATGGCGGCAAAGTCGGCATAAAACGTGGGCAGGGTAATGACGCCAATTTTATACGGTTTGTTGTTGCGAGTGATTTCAATGACGCGTTTTTGTGCCGCTTGTTCTTCGAGTTTAATGGTTTTGCGGGTAATGGTGACGATTTTGGTTTGATGTTCGTCAACGGCATTGGCAGGTAGCACTTGTAAACGCACAATACTGTCTTTAGGGCCGCGAATTAAATCAACCACTTCATCAACACGCCAACCAATGACATCAACAAGGTCGCCATTGGCTTGAGCGACAGCAACAATACGGTCGTTGGGTTTGAGCTGTTTAGATTTATCGGCAGGGCCAGCAGGTACTAAACGGACAATTTTGGTGTATTCATCTTCACTCTGTAAGACCGCACCAATGCCTTCTAACGACAAGCTCATATTGATGTTGAAGTTTTCAGAGGTGCGTGGAGAAAAATACTCGGTGTGTGGGTCGTAAGTTTCGGCAAACGAATTCATGAACACTTGAAACACATCGTCGGCTTTGTTGCGATTCATATTGTTAAGTTGCGTTTGATAACGCTTGGTCAACATTTTTGTAATAGCAGCGTCATCTTTGCCCGATAATTTTAGGCTGAGTACCGTTGACATCAGGCGTTTGTGCCACAGAGTATCTAACTCCTCCGTCGATTTAGGCCAAGGTGCGTCTTCGCGTTTGGTTTCTAAACTGAGCTTGGTGTTAAAGTCGAGGTGTTCGATACCTTTAGATAGGGTGCGTAGGACATAGTTCAGGCGTTCTGTACCGCGTTGCTGAAAACGGCTATACATTAAAAAGGCATGACCTAGCTCACCTTTGGTTAAGTCATCGTCAAGCTGCGTGCGATAGGTTTCAAATTCTTTAATATCGCTGGCTAAAAAGTAGCTGCGACTGCCATCTAAATCTTTTAAATAACGATTAAATACTTCGCTGGAAAGTGCATCATTGAGTTTTTTATGTTCATAATGTAAATGCTTGAGCATTAATACACTCGAACGCGCAGCTTTGATTTCCTCTTTGCTGGGTTCGATTTGTGTAGGTGCTGCGGCTTGTTTGGCAAACACAGCTGAAAAAAATACGAGGCCACCAAAAGCGGCAGACCAGATGACATGTTTACGAGAAATTACGGCCATGAGTGTCTTGTATAAATAACGCCAGCGGATTACTGGCTGTTCTCCATTATAGAGAGCCTTGACTTAATTTTATAGCGGTCAAAGCCTAAAAAAACAAACAACATTTCACTGAATCATCGCTTATCATTAAAGGATTACTTTAAGACAACAGTTTAGATAAAAAAGGAGTGCGATATGAACGGCGCATTAATGCTGGATTTGGTCGGTTTAGAACTTGATGCCGAAGAAAAAGAGATTTTGCAACATCCCCATGTGGGCGGTTTAATCTTTTTTGCTCGTAACTATGCAGCACCTGAACAGCTTCAAGCTTTAGTGAAAAGTGTGCGTGCGCTACGGCCAGAAATTATTATTGCCGTTGACCAAGAAGGTGGGCGCGTACAACGTTTTCGTGATGGTTTTGTCAAATTGCCACCGATGCAAGTGTTTGGCGATACCTTTAGCCATAATCCGATAAAAGCGCGTGAGCTGGCGCATTTATGTGGTTGGTTGATGGCCGCAGAGGTGTTGGCGGTGGGCGTGGATATGAGTTTTGCGCCAATTTTAGATGTGGATTGTGGTTTAAGTAAAGTCATTGGTAATCGCTCATTTCATGCTGACCCCGAAGTCGCTGTGGCGTTGTTGCGCGAGTTTATTCGTGGTATGCACGAGGCAGGCATGGCGGCAACAGGTAAGCATTTTCCTGGACATGGTTCGGTGGAGGCCGATTCTCATGTGGCTATTCCTGTTGATCATCGCTCATTTGCCCAAATTAGCGCCTTAGATTTAATTCCTTTCAAAGCCTTGAGTTCACAGTTGCAAGGCATTATGCCTGCGCACGTTATTTATCCTGAAGTGGATAATAAACCTGCGGGTTTCTCACCGATTTGGTTGCAAGATATATTACGGAAATCATTGGCTTTTGATGGGGTGATTTTTTCCGATGATTTAAGTATGGAAGGCGCAGGTGTGGTGGGTGGTTATGCCGACCGAGCTGATGCTGCTTTAGAAGCAGGTTGCGATATGGTGTTGGCGTGTAATCATCGTGCAGGGGCGATTCAAATTTTAGAGTATTTGGAAAAATATCCGCGTATTCCTCATCAACAACGTTTTGAGGCGTTGCGGGGCAAAGGCAAATTAAAGTGGAATGATTTGTCTAGTCATCCACAATGGTTGGCGGCTGAAGAGGCAATGCGTGGGATTATATTGTAAATGGTATTTGCACACGTTTGCCGTTCGCACTGAGCCTGTCGAAGTGTTGTTTTTTGACAGGCCATAATGCCATTGCTTGCGCCAGTTCGTTTTGCCGTTGCCTGCCACAGGCCTTACTTTTGTTTCGGCAAAAGTAAGCAAAACCAGCGTGGTGCAATCGGATATACGGGTTGTTACGTCCCTGTGGTGCTTATCCCGCCACGCATCCCTGCGTGTCGTTCAGTGGGCAAAGCGTTGCTTTGCTTTTTCCACCTCACCCATGGCTCGAACAGTTGCACCACAGCATCCCTGCAAATGCTAAAAAAACCAATCCTGAACACAATTTATTTCAATTATTTACTTTTACAGTTTGATAATTATCGAATTGTCGTATAGTATGCACTTCATCAACTCACAACAGAGCATTCAACATGACAACTTCTTTAGCAACGGTAATTACAGGCGCATCAGGTGGTATTGGCGAAGCATTAGCAAAGCGTCTTGCCGCCAAAGAAAAACAAACCTTGGTGTTAGTGGCACGTAGCCAAGACAAACTACAAGCATTAGCGCAAAAAATTAGCCAAGAGCAGGGCATTCGTGTCGAAGTCATTGCCTTAGATTTAGAAAAAGTCGGTTCAGCTCAACAATTAGTGTCAGCAGTTACTGCTTTAGGTTTAGAGATTGATACGCTCATTAATAACGCTGGCTTTGGTGTCAATGACAAATTTGCCGATATGCCCCTTGAGCGTATTCAAGGCATGATGCAACTCAATATGGTGACCTTGACCGAGTTATGTCATGCCGTTTTACCTGCCATGCGTAGCCGTAAAAAAGGCCGTATTATGAATATTGCTTCGGTAGCGGCATTTCAAAGTGTGCCAAATTTTGCCGCTTATGCCGCCACCAAGTCTTATGTGTTGTCACTTTCAGAAGCCATGGCAGCCGAAGAAAAAGCTAATGGTATTAGAGTGATAGCAGTTTGCCCTGGTGCAACAGCAACAGCGTTTCATGATGTAGCAGGTAATGAAGGTTCATTGATTATGAAAATAATGGATAGCCCTGATACTGTTGCCCGTAGTGCAATTTGTGCCATGAATTGTGGTTGTCCCATGGTGGTGACGGGTTTAATGAATAAACCTTTACCATTAATTGCGCGTTTACTGCCGCGTCAGTGTATGACTTGGGTGGCGGGCTTGACGACGCGTTAATACCTTAATAATGATTGGGGGAGGATAATTATCAGCCCCCAATCAGTTTACGCCAAATTCCATGCCCCACTTGGTCAAAATGGCGGGTCATTTCCACAAAGCTATGACGAGCGGCAACATCGACAAAAGGTTCAGGCAATAAAGGGTCAAACACCACTTGTTTAATGGCTTTGCTCCCTAATAAAAACGATTCCCGTGCAGCTACTTCGGGTTCTAAATGTTCGGCGTGTGCTAACCAATCCGTCATTTCTTCATGTAATTGATGATAGTTGTGATTTAACGCCTCCGTATGCCATAACGCATGAATCTCAGCTTCACAATGGTTTTCAAAATCTGTGGCAATAAAAACTAAAGCCTCGCGTTCTAAACCTAATGTATAAAGCCGCTGACGAACAGCAAAAATACTGTGCTCAATATTATCAGGACGAATATGTAAACCTTGATGCAGCTCTCGAAAACCCAGTAGTTGCAGCGCACGTTCTCGTTTGCGTAAAGCGGTACGGTTGGTACGCCCTAAGCCTGCGGAAAAAACCGCAATATAATTACCCAGCCAAGGACGAACGCGCTGTTCAGCCGAACGCCATGTCGCGACATCTCCCGCTAATTCTAAGGCCGATGAACTTAAACGATAGCTTGCCCGTTCACTGGCTTCAACTAAACCTTCTGCCGATAATCGCGCTAAAGCGACACGAACACTGTTTTCACTCAAGCCAAATAATCGGCAAGCAGAAATGGCATCTTTAGCAGATAAGGCTTTATCAGACGCTAATAATAAGTCTAAAATCAGATGTTTAGCGTTGAGTTTCATGCAGAAAAATTCCTTGTAGGGGCGAATTCATTCGCTCATATTTGCGTTGAAGGCGAATAAATACGCCCCTACGATGTTATTGTTTGGTCGTCGCCCGTCTTAACACATCAAAAATGCCACTCGCCTGATTGTTAGCAGGAATTAAACCTTCTTTCTTTAAAATAGCGTGTAATTTAGGCAAGTTCCAACTTGGGGCAGTCGCTAAAAAATGATGCTCTAAATGATAATGCTCATGGTGAGGGGCGATGAGTAGTTTTTCAAGCCAATTCGCTTGTGAACTACGCGCATGAAGCAAAGGATTAGTACTGAGCATATCTTCAACAACAGCATGGTCAGCAATTTGACGGACGCGCAAAAATAATGGAAATGGAATTAAATACGCGACTACCCACAGACTAAAATACAAGCCATGACCGAGACTGTACAGTACCGCCCACATCGCTAGTTGCCAGCCAATCGACACTAAGCCATTATTTTTGATAAAAGTTTTAACATAGTCAAGTGGACTTTGTGCGTGCTCATAATTGACTCGTATCGTTAAGCCATTGAGTTTGTATTGCCAATAACCACACTTCATGCCTAATAGACCAATCAGGCTTTTAATGCCCGTTAAGCCACTGATATCACGCAATAATTTACGCCGTAAACTGGCTTTACTGACAGGATATTGTTCGGTCATGGGTAGGTCTGGGTCATCTTTAGTGCCAGCTAAACGATGATGAGCCATGTGATAGTATCTGTAACCTGCCAAACTGTTAAATGTCGGTAAAGCACATAAATACTCACCGACAAAATCATTGACTTTATCATGAGTAAACAGCGCGCGATGGGCGGCATCGTGCATCAAAATAGATAAGCCAACTTGCGCGCCTGCTAATAAAATAATGGCAATCACAAAGCTGAGTGGATTTGGCCATAAAAAGCAAATGGCAAATGCCAAGATAATCAAGCCCCAATCTTTAGCGACAGATAGGGTTCCCATGATGTTGGATTTTTTCGTTAATTCTGCGCGAACAGCAGGGTCAAGTTTGAAAGTGGTCATGATATTTCCTCAAAGCGTTTCAGCTATGAAGAGTATATATTACTATTTATGAAATTAAATAAAAATTATTGTAATATCGTGGGGTGATGCTGGGCTTGACGAAGTATCGAACCACTGGCACAGAACACTTCGACAGGCTCAGTGCGAACGGCGAAGAAACTTAGGCATTAGTGCTTAAGAGTTGTTCTTTTTCACTGCGCGAAAGTTGTTTAATGGCATATTCACGTTGACTAGCAGTAGCGCGATTCGGTTGGCTTTCGCTATATATTAAAACGACAGGTCGCCGACCTCGCGTGTAACGTGCACCTTTGCTGCTGTCATTATGTTCATCCAGCCGACGACTAAGATTGGTGGTAATCCCTGTATATAGACTTTGGTCAGCACAACGCAAAATATAAACAAACCACTGAGGTGCTGGTATTAACGAATCATTAGCTTGCATATTACGGGTAAATACCATCATAAAGAATGAATCGTGAGTCTTATCTGCTAGTCGTTTAATCGGCAAGAAGCGATTAAGATAACTGTCACGCAACTTAACAGCTTAGGGAGTAGATAATTATGGCGTATTTAACGCTGACTCGTGAAGGTTTGGTTTGGAATTTAAGTCTCTGTAATGGTGAAAACCGTTTAAACGATGACGTATTGGCAGAGTTTCAAGCGGCTTTAGACACCATTGAACACACCGAAGGTAATGGCGCGGTAGTGATTACCAGTAGTGATCCTAAGTTTTGGAGCAATGGTATTGATTTGAATTTTGTCCAAGAAAAAGGGGGTGCGCCTTATTTAATCAATGAATTTGCTCCCCGCTTAGATTTGTTGTTGTTACGTTTGGCACGTTTTCCTATGCCTGTCATTGCTTGTTTAAGTGGCCATGCTTATGCAGGTGGAGCGTTAATTGCCGCTACCTGTGATTTTAGAACCATGCGTGCCGATAGAGGTCGTATTTGTTTGCCAGAAGTGGATATTAAAATTCCATTTACACCTATTATGACCGAAGTTGTCCGTTTATTGCCGAATCCTCAAATGGCATGGCAAATGGCTGCGACAGGTCTTGCTTTGGGCGGTGAAGATGCTGCCAAAGCAGGTGTGGTTGATAAAGCTTTAACTGAAGCCGAATTAGTGCCGTTCAC
>JBKJUH010000277.1:0-3123 GCA_046590075.1 Agitococcus sp. | reverse complement strand
CCCAGCCCTCTCCCTGAGGGTGAGGGGGCATCAGGGCTATCACTCATCCTTTGCCGTACACTCTTGATTACTCGGCTCAAATTTACAACGTATTTTCTTCAACAATGACATCATTTTCGGGTCATAAAAACCTTCTTTGGTCATGCTAATACGTGCTTCACGCATTAACGCGGTATATTTGTCTTTGTCGGCAGGGGTTAAGTCGAGCCAGTATTTAGCAGGAATATCGGCTTCACTTTTGTTGATGATTTTTTCAATCATGTCTAATTTGGTGGCGGCAAACTGACGCATTTTAATCATGCGCGCATCAAAATCAGGTACGTCTTTATATTTGTCACGATTGACAATAATCGACACCGTCACTTGAATCAGCGGAAAACGAAAAATTGCGCCTTTGTCACCTAAACCTCGATACAGTTCGAGTGGGCGATAAGCCACCGCAGGGGCGGCAATAATATCGACTTGGCCATTATTAAACTTGCCTGCAAAGTTGGTGATGTCTGAAGCCACAGGTTGCGCGCCTAATTTTTGCACAATTTTGGCTTGCGCTTTATCGTAATCTAACACGGCAATTTTTTTGCCTGCGGCTTTTTCGACCGAGTCAATTTTGCGGTCATTAACAAACACATAGGCAGCACCAATCGGAATAATGGCCGCTAATTGGTAAGCACCGCTAATGGTCAGATGATTCAGTTTTGGATTAGCTAAGGTGCTGACTAATTCCCGAACGTGCTTAAAGGTCGGTAATGAACCTGGTGAGTCTACGCTGCCTGTGAAGAAGTTGAACTGTTTGGCGCGCATGGTGGTAATGGCGACACCATCACATTGACCCGCTTTAAAGTCTTCGGAAGCAATGCGCTCGTCAGTATAGACTTTCAGTTCGGCTTGAATACCCCATTTTTTGGCTTCAAGGGCTAAGTCTTTGGCGTAAGTAAAAGCATCACCTTTAGTGCCAACAATATCAAAAATACAAAATCGCATATTAATGGTTTGCGGAAATTCACTATTGCTAGGCACAGCGGCAGGTTCAGCTAAACAGTCGAGACTTGCGGTCAACAGTGCAGGTAGAAAGAAAAATTTTAAGGGAGAAAAGTTCATGGTGTTGGTGTTCCTGAGTACTTTCTTGTTGGAATGAGCGAACTTTAAAGCACAACGGGCATTGTCGCCAGTTGTTGGCTAGAGTTTTTCTAAATTTGCTGATGTAAACTTCATCCATTTAGAAATGCTGTAAAACGTATGCGCTAGTACGTATAACTACGACTTTTAATGTAGGTGAGATTTAGTCAGTAAGGTGAAATGGGCTAAGGCAATGAGGGTTGCTTATACGGGTACGACCTACCATTTAATATACTGATCTTCGACAAAGCCTTTTAAGCCATCTAAACAAATAGCTTCACCATTGAGATTAATAAAACCTGTGAACTCGCCAAATACTTGCCGAAAGTGACTGGCAATATAACCTGCTTGAATTTTTTCGCGGTGTAGTCCCATGGGTGTAAAACTGAGTTGCAGTTTTTTGTCGTCGGCAAAGACTTGCCACGGCTGTAATGGATCTTTGCTGTTAAAGTCAAATTGCGCGCCGTTGAGTGGATACCATTGGCCATTTAACCAAAAACAGTTTTCACTAAAGCCTGTTTCATTAACACCTGTCGAAATATTTAAACCTACGCGCTGGCCTTGACGGGCGCCTTGTTGAATTTCACCCGAAAAACACGCCCAATTCCACCATGTTTCCCGTCGCATATAACCACAAGAAAAATCGTGATGGCCATAAGCCTTCATCCTACCTAAATCTAAACGTTTACCTTGCCAATCAATAAAACCATGTAATGCCTGACCTGCTGATTTATTGGCATAGGTCCAGCCGCTATAACCTGTGCGTGTACATAAGGCCATCGGTTGAAAGTCTTGTTCGTCCAATCGGGCTTCAATGGTTAAGCCTTTGCATTTTAGGAGCAGGGATTTTTGACGAGGGTTGTCTTGATAACGCATGGTAATATTGACGAGGGCTGGAATACGAAAATGTGATTCACCCTCACGCGGATTATCGGCCAACGTCAAACCTAAACCTAAAGGACTACGCCAAGACCGCGACCATAATTGCCGTGTTTCAATGTCATAGACATAAACAAATGCGACGGCTAAATAACGTAAATGTGCCAGAGCACAGCCAAAAATTAGTGTGTCGCTCATGCCGCCAAAATACTGAAAGTCTTTGCAGCCAATCCATTTATCCAAGCCTGATTGCGTTACACCAAAGGGATTTTCATAGACAAATGCGTCACGATTTAACTCGCGCAGCGCATCGGAAAAATGGCCTAAACGGGGAGAGCCATTGACAATGAGCGGTTCGTCGGCAGTTAAGAATTGCGTCATAATGCGTCACGTTTGAGGTGGATTTAGATGGGTTAAGTATAGATGTTCATTATATGTTTTATTGGCTATTGCCGCCAAAAACCGTAGGGGCGAATTTATTCGCTTAAGATGATGGCTATGGCGAATAAATTCGCCGCTAAACTAACTCCCCATCTATCAACGTTAATTGCCGATCACAACGCGCCGCCAAGTTATGGTCGTGGGTGACAATCAAAAACGCTGTTCCATCTTCTTGGTTAATTTGCCGAAGCAGGGTAAAGATACTGTCTGCGGTTTGTGTGTCTAAATTGCCTGTCGGTTCGTCGGCTAATACTAGGGCAGGTTGGGTCATCAACGCTCTGACTATGGCCACACGTTGCTGCTGTCCACCTGACAGTTGAGTCGGGTAACGCTCACCATAATTGGCTAAGCCGACTTTTGCTAACAGTTCTTGTGCGCGAGGTCGTAGCTTTTTTTCGGCAATACCGCGAATTTTTAAGGGCATCATCACATTTTCGATAGCCGTAAATGCCGATAATAAATGATGAAACTGAAAGACAAAACCTAAGGCATGATTGCGTAATTGTGTACGTTGTTGTTCGTTTAATGTACTGATTTTTTGATTGGTTAGATAAATTTCACCACTGCTGGGTTGTTCTAATAAACCAGTTTGATTTAATAATGTTGATTTACCTGAACCTGATTGCCCAACTAAGGCAGTAAAATCGCCTTGGGCTAAGTTAAAAGAAACATCTTTTAAGACATGGG
>JBKJUH010000068.1:0-2826 GCA_046590075.1 Agitococcus sp. | reverse complement strand
ATGTTTTTGCCAAAATTGCGACGGAGTTCATACTATTGGCAACGGCGTTTCCGCCGTAGTTCATGAAAACGCGGAAATTGACTTTACCCTCTCTAAGCTCAATGAGTGATAGAGAGGGTTACGCGTTAATTTTTAGTAGGCAACTCCGCCCCTTTTGGCCATAACAACCACACTTGGCCTTTTTGTTTCATGCGCCCTGCCAATTGCCCTGCGGCTGCACCAAAACCCCAAAAATAATCGACACGTATTGGCCCTGCAATCGCGCCCCCCGTATCCTGCGCCTGAATCAAACGGTTCAGCGGGGTGTTATCGTTGGGACGTGTCGTGGATAAATAAATGGGGCTGCCTAATGGCACAAATTTAGGGTCAACGGCGGCACTGGCTTCGTCGGTTAATGGCACATTGAGCGCACCAATAGGCCCTTCGTTACCTGTCAGCACACGAAAAAACACGACACTCGGGTTGGCGTTTAACATTTCTTGTAAACGGGGGGGATTGGCTTTTGCCCATGCTTGAATACTTTGCATCGACGCTTTATCAGCCGTCAATTGGCCTTGCTCAATTAACCATTTACCAATGGATTTATAGGGGTAGCCATTTTGGTCAGCATAACCCAAACGCAGCAAGCTACCATCTTCTAACTGAATACGCCCTGACCCTTGCACTTCCATAAAAAAAGCTTCAACGGCATCATCTGCCCATGCCAATACTTTCGCGTTATTCGCCATTTTACCTTCGGCAATTTCTTGACGACTCCAATAAGGAATCACCGTTCTTGCGCCTTCTAAACGGCCACGCAAACGTTTGCCCTTTAAGTCAGCATATTGCTTGGCCATATCCAAGACCAATAAATTATCGGGTACGGCATACAACGGCACACTACCCTCTTTGGGGGCAAGACTGCCTTTAAGTAATGGCTCGTAATAACCTGTCACTAAGCCTGTATTAACGCCTGTGTTGGTTTCTATTTGCCACGGGCTAAAACGCTGTTCAAAAAAGGCTTGAATACTGGCGGCATCTTGTGGCGCAAGCATGACGGCTTCGGCGCAAATATCTTTCCAAACGGGGCGCGTAATTAAACGTTTGCAGGAATTTAACCATGACGGCCATGTGTTTGTTAATTGTTCGCCCGGCCAATTGGGTAAGGCAGTCCAATCACTTGCTTTATAAACGGCAGTGATAGGTTCAGGCTTAACAAGTGGGGGAGCAATTTGGGGTGATGTACACGCAGCCAACAGGCTAAGTAAACTCAATAGTCCTAAAAAACGCATTCTTAAAGTCCAGATAATAAGTTCAATGATTAGTGGGGGATTATCCTGCAAAATGCACAGACGGGCTATGTTGTTGAGAGGTATATTTCATGTTTTTTCACGCGTTAGGTACGAGAATATAACACTCTTTTTTCGATAGTAGATTGACCATGACTCAGCCCCTTAAAATTGTGATTATCAGCGACACGCATGGCCTACATGACTTATTAACCATTCCCGATGGTGATATTTTAATTCATGCAGGCGATATGACCGAGTACGGATTAGTCAGCGAAATTCAAGAGTTTGACGACTGGCTTGGCACATTACCGCACAAACATAAAATTGTCATTGCAGGCAACCATGAGCTTTGCTTAGAAGAAGATGCAGGCTGCTTATTATTTCACAACGCCACTTATTTAGAACACGAAGCGGTAACTATTGAAGGTATTCGCTTTTTTGGTAGTCCTTGGCAACCGTATTTTCATGGCATGGCGTTTAACCTGAGACGCGGCCAAGCTTTAGCGGAAAAATGGCAACAAATTCCTGCGAATACCGATATTTTGATTACCCATAGTCCACCCTATAAATACTTAGATCGTGTTCGCTCTGAGTGGGTTGGCTGTGAAGATTTACTCAAACGAGTGCAAGAAATTAAGCCTAAGTTTCATATTTTTGGCCATATCCATGAAAGTTATGGCCAAGAGTGCAACTTAAACACCACGTTTATTAATGCCTGTTCGGTACTTGAGTTAGATGCACCGCTGAATCCGCCTATTGTGATTGAGTGGCGGAGATAAGCCGTTTTCATACCCCATACAACAACGTTAAGGAGCATTATATGAACACGACACCGCACCCCTGTATTGGTATTTTTTGGATATTACCTGACAACACTATTTTTGCTTTTCCCGAACCACTTATTTTAGAAACCAAAGGCCAGCACTTTCATGACTCCGCAGAATCGCATATAAAACTTTGGCCAAAAGTGGTTTTACGTCATAAAGAATTTGGGGATTTTGGCTACGAAGAAATTCCGCGTGGTCGGGTAATTTATGACTATCAGGCCAAAAAGTTTTTGGCTTATGTGTGCGATGATTTTGTTAAAAAACCTGACATTCGTGCTGCATTAAGAGAGGCTTTTTGTTTGAGCAATAACAAAGTGGCATGGAAGACCGATGAACATTATAACTTTGGCACCAATGAAATTGACCCTGCCGATATGGATGATTAACACAAATGCTTATTGCGCTCGATTATGACGGCACTTATACAGCTGACCCCGAGTTATGGCTGATGTTTGTACTTAACGCCCAACAGCGTGGACATTCCGTCATTTGTGCCACCATGCGCACGCCACAAGAGGGTAAAGATATGTGTCCTATCTTAGTCAATACCATTGAAATTATTTACACCTCACGGCAAGCAAAACTCATTTATTTAGAGAAGCTTGGAATTTTCCCCGACATTTGGATTGATGACAGTCCTGATTTTTTGTTTCATAACGCCAGTTAAATAAATTCAACTATCATTAGGGTGCATTATGAAAGTCTATTTTTCACATGGAAAAGAGAGC
>JBKJUH010000143.1:0-5260 GCA_046590075.1 Agitococcus sp. | reverse complement strand
ATTGACGTTGCAGCTTCAGGTTATTCAATAACGCCAGCGTCACAGCATCTTCAACTTGCAGGGGCTGAACCAGCAATGCGTCACGCTGCTGAGCACGAACACCAGCATCCGTTGGCGTAGTCGGCTGACTTAGCAGTTGTGCCGCCCTAGCCCTGACTTCGTATTCTCCGCCATCGAGTGTCAAGGTTGTACAAGCCCCAAGACTTCCTGCCAGTAGCACACTCAATAGGGATTTAGGAACACTCAAGGAGAGTTTCATTGCGCCTTGCCCCCACTCGATGCAGGAGTTTTAGGATCATGTGACATGCTAGGCATATTCATGCCTTTGTGGTTCATAGACTCATGATTCATCTTTGGCATGACCTTCATTTTCGGATTTGGCACAGGCTGATGATTGGGTTTAGGCGAAGCTGTCGGCTGGTCTGGCATATCAGGCATATTCATGCCTTTGTGGTTCATATGCTCATGATTCATCTCTGGCATATCAGGCATACTCATGCCCTGATGGTCGGCATGAGCAGAGACTTCTTCTGTTACTTGACGATGCGTTTCTTGCCAATCTTGAACCGTAGGTTCACTCCAGCTCTGATAGCTGCCAAAAGGACTAACATAACTATCGGGCAGAACAGGCGCTACGGCTACTTCGGCGGCCACGACGGGCAAAGATGCTTGCAGTATACCAAAGACCAGCAACAACCGTTTCATAACACAAGCTCGCGAATAGGTGATCAGGACTACTCTGAATCATAGCGCGAATACCCCACACCAAGCTGACCTGAACATTACATTTTTGTCAGTTTTTCGTCATCTATCCACATGACACGCGTTTAAGCAAAGACAAGTATCAAGTTGAAGACTACAAACTAACGACGGGTAGTTTGCCGAAGTTTGGTGACGCTTTGGCCTGAGATGCCCCAATTATCAGTATCGACCTCATCAATGACAACCACGGTTGTCGCTGGATTTTTAT
Organism: Agitococcus sp.; assembly: GCA_046590075.1. Taxonomy (GTDB): domain Bacteria; phylum Pseudomonadota; class Gammaproteobacteria; order Pseudomonadales; family Moraxellaceae; genus Agitococcus. Next base: position 4,290 of record JBKJUH010000143.1, on the reverse strand, counting down.
TTAATACTCGCACTAATAAGTCGGTAACACCTGCAATTAACTCGGCTTTTTGCTCGGCAGTTGCACCTTCACGAGTGATTTTAATATTGACATAGGGCATAACACTAATTCCGTTGTTGATGGTAGATTTTTAATCAGCCAAATCATATCTGAAAAAATGGCTTACTTCTTGCCTAAGAAAGCACAGCAGGCAATAGTGTTGTTAATCACACTACTGTTTAGAATACACCCCCCGCTTTTACTTTCTCGACGATGCTCAAGGAACCTCCTAGCCATGACGAACTTCATCACGCCTAGTTTAAAAACCACACAACCTGAAGCATTAGTGTCTCGTGAGGTTCCACGTTTACAGTTTCATAGCGACCGTGAGCGACTATTTAATGAATTACACACACGCCCTTTTCCCATGTTGGAACAGGGTTCACGGGTGTCGCAATTAGCGGTGTTACACATGGGGGCGGATGCTGGCGCGGAGTATCGTCATATTCAAAGCTTATGCGAGCGTTTTTCTGTACTACCGCCATCGGTAGGCTCGTCGTGTTATTACCAAAATTTTGGTGGTTTTGAGTTGCGTTGGGAGCGTCATACCGAATTTTCGACTTATACTTTTGTCCATCGGCTAGATAGCCAAGCCCCGTTTCAACACACCGCGTTGTCGTTATTACCTACGGCATGGTTAGCGGATATTCCCGGCAAAGTGATTAGCGGTTTGCATATTGAAATTGACGATATGCCCAAAGAATCGGTTTCGCCTGATGTGTTACGCCAATATTTTGAAGGCCATCGTTTAATTAGTTCATGGATTGGCGACCGCCAAGCGCGATTATGGACGGCATATCGGATTCATAATGATGGTTTAGGGCGGATTTTGATTTTGAATTGCGACTTAAATCCCTGCCAAAGTGGTCGTTTAGTGCGGCGTTTATTGGAGCTAGAAACGTATCGTATGATGGTGTTATTGGCGTTTCCCATGGCGCGCAGTATGGCTCCTGAAGTTGCCGCCATGGATCAGAAACTGGCGGAAATTAATCAACAAATCAACGATATTCGTGGTTTAGAAGATGAACGCCAACTACTCGGTCAACTCTCGACACTCGCAGCACGTATTGAGCAATTAATTTCTGACAGCAACTTCCGCTTTTCGGCTGCCCGCGCCTATTATCATTTAGTGTTGAGTCGCCTAGAGGAGTTACGCGAGCAAGATGTTGCGGGTTTACAAACCTTCAATGAGTTTTTACCGCGTCGTTTAACACCTGCTTATCGAACGTGTGAAGCAGTCAGCACGCATTTAGATGATTTATCCAAACGGATTGACCGTGCCAGTGAATTGTTACGCACGCGTGTCGATTTGACCTTAGAAGCACAAAATCAAGACTTATTAAAGTCGATGAATCAACGCAGTCAAACTCAATTGCAGTTACAACAAGCCGTTGAAGGCTTATCTGTGGTGGCGATTAGTTATTATTTAGTAGGTTTAGTCAAGTATTTGGCAGGTTCTCTGAGTGATTTAGGCGTGTTGAAAAATCCTGAACTCGTGGTGGGACTTGCTGTGCCTGTGAGTGTGTTGTTGGTCTGGCATGGCGTGCATAGAATGCGTAAAAGTTTGATGGGGCGTTAATCCAAATCCGCCAACTCAATTTCTAAGGCATCTAAAGAAATTCGGATTTCCACCACCGACATCGCTAAAGAAGCCATCAGACATAACAAACTGGTCATGAACACCCAACGCCCTGCTTGTTCATTGCCAAAAAATAGGCATAACATCGACACCACACACAAAAAGAAACTCAAGCCGCCGTAGGTTTGCATACGCCGAATCAGCCGTAATCGCTTTCGCAAATTAGCCAATTGACCGCGATAACTCACTTCGTGTTTGCGTTGCTCATGGTGGGCGTGCAAGCTACGAATCAAACTCGCTAAGGCCAAAAATCGATTGGTATAAGCTAGCATCAATAAAGAAATAGCAGGAAATAAAATCGCTGGTGTGGTGATAGTCATTTCCATATTACTTACTCCCCCAAATACGCGGCACGCACACGCGGGTCAGCAGCCAAGGTTTTAGCATCACCCGATAAGCTGATTTTGCCACTTTCCATGACATAAGCGCGTTGTGCTAATTGCAGGGCAGCTTTGGCGTTTTGCTCAACTAATAATACCGCCACGCCTTCTTGAGTAACTTCGGCAATGGTAGCAAAAATCTTTTCAACCATTAACGGAGCTAAACCCATTGACGGCTCATCTAATAACAATAATTTAGGCTTACTTAATAAAGCGCGAACAATCGCCAACATTTGCTGTTCGCCGCCCGATAATGTGCCTGCCAATTGTTCCTTACGCTCAAACAAACGCGGAAAACGCTCAAACGCCAAGTCTAGTTCACCTACCTGCAAGGTACGCGCATATGCACCCATACGCAGATTTTCAGCAACAGTGAGTTTAGGAAAAATGCCCCGTCCTTCTGGTACTAACGCTAAACCATGTTTTACGCGCTCATGGGGGGGGATTTTTAATAAATCTTGGCCTTGATAACGAATTGAACCGCCTGATGGCGTTAATAAACCACCTAAACAATTTAGGGTTGATGTTTTACCTGCACCATTTGCACCAATCAAACACACCAATTCGCCTACTTTCACTTCTAAATCAATGCCTTTAACGGCTTGAATGCCACCATAAGCGACTTGTAATTGTTGAACAGCTAATAAAACGGTCATTCGCCACCTCCCAAATAAGCAGCAATGACTTTCGGGTCTTTTTGAATATCGGCTGGTACACCTTCGGCAATCAATTGACCAAAATCCAACACCGCCACCCGATGACACAAACCCATGACTAATTTAACATCATGTTCAATCAATAACACGCTGGTGCCGTCTTGATAAATACGGCGAATCAAGGTTGTTAATTCAGCCGTTTCGGTGGGATTCATGCCTGCGGCAGGTTCGTCTAAGGTCAATAATGTCGGTTCTGCGGCTAAAGCACGGGCTATTTCTAAACGGCGTTGGTCACCATACGACAAGGTTTTGGCAATACGGTCGGCACTAGCCGTTAGGCCAACATAAGCCAATAACGACAAGGCTTTATCGCGGATGGCTTGTTCTTCGGCACGGACGGCAGGTGTGCGAAAAATCGCCCCGAATACCCCTGCTTTACTTTTGCTATGACGCGCCACCATGACATTTTCTAAGGCGGTCATGTCTTGAAATAAACGAATATTTTGAAAAGTACGGGCAATGCCTTTAATCAATATTTCATGCGGTTTTAAGCTGAGTGGCAATAATTGACCATTGAGCAAACGCTGTCCGCCATCGGCTTCGTATAAACCTGTAATGACATTAAATAGTGTGGTTTTGCCCGCACCATTGGGGCCAATTAAGCCATAAATACAATTTTTGGGGATGGTTAAAGACACGTCTTTCAGGGCATGAATACCGCCAAAACGTTTTTCGATGTGCGAAAGAACTAATAAATCATCCATGCTTGAGTTCTTCCTGACGACGTGGTGACGGCCATAAACCTGCGGGTTTTAACAACATCACCAAAATTAACGCCAAGCCAAACAACAACATACGCAAGTTTTCGGGATCAACCACACTGCGGCCAAAAATGTGCTTTTGGAGCGGATTGATGACTTCTCGCAATACTTCAGGCGTTAAAGTCAATAAAATCGCGCCTAAAATCACGCCGCCAATATGCCCCATACCGCCTAAGACCACCATACATAACACCATGATGGACTCCATTAGGCTAAAACTTTCGGGACTAACAAATCCTTGAAAACTGGCAAATAATCCACCTGCTAATCCACCAAAACTCGCGCCCATAGCAAAGGCTAATAATTTGATGTTACGCGTGTTGATACCCATCGCTTTGGCGGCTAGTTCATCTTCACGAATGGCCATCCATGCCCGACCAATACGCGAATTTTCTAAACGGATACAAATAAAAATAGTCAATAACGTCAATGCTAAAAACAAATAATAATAACTATACATCGAACCAAAATGATTATTGGCCACATCAAAACCTTGACCTAAATTAACACTGCCCATACCGACATTATCAATCATGTTAATGCCTTGCGGGCCATTGGTAATATTAACAGGGCGGTCTAGGTTATTCATAAACAAACGCACGATTTCACCAAAACCCAAGGTGACAATAGCTAGATAATCGCCTTTTAAGCGTAAGGTTGGCGCACCTAAAATCACACCTGCTAAACACGCAACACCTGCGCCAATGGGTAAAATAATCCATGCCGAATAATGCAAGTCAAAATGAGGAGAGGCT
>JBKJUH010000127.1:0-3070 GCA_046590075.1 Agitococcus sp. | reverse complement strand
CAATATAAGTGACGGATTCGGAAAAACGGCTATCCTCCATGTCGGGCATGGCGATTAGGCAGTGATGGGTAAAGTTGCTAGTAGGTAATGTCATAATAACTTGAGTATTGGGGGCGTTATCGTAGAAGGCAAGTATTTTTTCGTTCAACAACCATACTTATAGATAACGCTACGCAGAACATTGACGAATGGCCTAACTGTGCTTTACCTTCGACGCATTCTAATTAACTGGCTTCCAGATCAAACTACGTTTAATGCGACACTTAACGATTAGAGAACAATTATGACAACCTTAGCAACGGTAATTACAGGGGCATCGAGTGGTATTGGTGAATGTTTAGCGCATTTATTTGCCCCTGAACATCAAACTTTAGTATTGGTCGCCCGTCGTAAAGAACGCTTAGAGGTGTTGGCCAAAGAGCTAAACGCCAAACATGGCATTAAAGTGCACGTGATTGCTCAAGATTTACAAGAAACTGGCGCAGCAGCAACATTGATGAATGCGATTGCTGATTTAAATTTGACGGTTGATACATTGGTGAACAATGCAGGTTTTGGCGTTAGCTCGCCTTTTGCCAAAGCTGATTCGGCACAAACTTTAGGCATGATGCAGTTAAATATGGTGACATTGACCGAATTAACACACATGGCCTTACCTGCAATGTTAGAGCGTCAAGAAGGTCGCATTATGAATATTGCTTCAGTTGCGGCTTTTCAGGCTTGCCCATACTTTGCGGTTTATGCCGCTACTAAAGCCTATGTTTTATCGTTTACCGAAGCTTTAGCCTCCGAGGTAAGCAATAGAGGTGTATTAGTGACCGCTGTTTGCCCTGGCTCTACGCGCACGGAGTTTCATGATATTGCCAATACCAAAGGCAGTTTGATGACTAAGATCTCAGAAACGCCAGAAATGGTGGCTGAAGAAGCCTACAAAGCCTTAAATAACGGTAAAGTTGTAGTGGTAACGGGATTATTAAACAAACCATTACCTGCCATCAATCGCTTGTTGCCACGTCGTACTATGACATGGGCAGTCAGTAAAATGATGGGGCGTTAAACACTCACGTTGGGCAGTGTTTAACAAAAAAGCCCACTCGACAGTGGGCTTTTTAACCTTAGTTGCCGTGCTTACTTATTTTTTTTTAACTGTACCACGTTCTTTCGCAATCAAAAAGTTAGTGACATCAATGACTTTTTGATTTTCGCCAGACACGACATACTTGCCATTAACCACTACGGCTGGCACACCTTCTAATTGATACTTTTGCGCCAATGACTTGGCTTGTGACACTTTACCCGTGATAGCGAAGGAGTTATACAAGCCATGAAACTTGGCAGAGTCCACACCAAATCGCTGATAAAAAGTCGCCAATTTTTCTTCATCAAAAATAGGCGCTTGTTTTTCATGGATGGTGTTAAACAACGGCACATGCGTTTGTTCGACTAAGCCCAACATTTCCACTGCATAATAACCACGCGCACTACCCTCCCAAGTAGGATTTAAGGCCGCTGGTGTACGAACAAAATTGACATCTTTTGGTTTAGTTTTACGCCACTCTTCAACAAATGGGTCTAAACGAAAACAATGAGGACAGCCATACCAAAAAAACTCGCGCACTTCAATCATGCCTGCTTTTTCGACTTGGCCTGCGGTGGCTAACACCTTGTAATCTTTGCCTGCGACAAAATTTGCCGCTAGGCTCAACGCTGGCAAGAGAGCCATCAACGTCACTGCTGCTAATTGTTTAAACATACGCCCCTCGAAAATTTATATATAGAGTGATTGGCATGAGAATAGCCTAAAACATTGGTTTTTATGTCGGTATCCCTGTGGCTTTTTGTTGTCAGTGTGCAAAAAAATACCCTGACAAGCAGGGTATTTTTACTTAACTCAAATCAATGTAAACCAGAAATATAACTGGCCAAGGCATCAATTTCTTTGTCTGACAGTTTAGAAGCCACCATTTGCATGATGCCTAATTCACCCGCTTTCGCTGAGTCGTTGGCGCGTTTTTGGTCGGTATTGTCATCACGACCTGCCGCACGGAAAGCTGTTAACTGGACTTTGATGTACTCGGCGTGTTGGCCACCCAGCTTAGGGAAGGCGGCCAAACTATTGCCTTTACCTGCGGGGCCATGACAACCTGCACAGGGAGCAACACCCGTTTGCGCATTACCACCACGGAATAATTTTTCGCCTTTGCCCACCAATGCAGGGTCGGCCAAATTAACACCCGATTTTTGCTGAGCATAATAAACCGCCAAGTTGGCAAAATCTTGCTCAGTTTTGTCAGCCACTAAACCAATCATCATCGGGTTAACACGACGGCCACTTTTCATATCCATCAATTGCTTGTAGGTATATTTAGCATTTTGGCCTGCTAATTTGGGAAAATTAGGGGCTGCACTATTGCCATCGGCACCGTGACAGGCCGTACATTGAGCAGACATAGCCTGACCCGCAACCACATCACCTTTAGGCATAACCACACCTGCATTGACCGACGACATCGACAAAACAGCAACTAACGCAGCAAAAGACTTCTTCATAACAGCTTCCAGTAGCTTATTGAGACATGTATTTAATCAGGGCGATGTAGTCAGCATCACTACAATCGTTACACAAACCTTTGGCTGGCATATTTTTATAGCCATTTTTGACGTGGGCAAGTAAAACATCAGAGCCTTGTTTTAAACGCGGCTGCCATGCGCCATCGTCACCTTTTTTGGGTGCACCTAAAACACCTGCGCCATGACAAGTTGCACACGCTTTGCCATACTTCACTTCAATGTCATCAGCCTTGACTTGGCTACTAAGAATGACACTAAAGAAGGCGACAATCATCGCTAACTTCTTCATAATTCTCTCCCACGGTTCAAACCGTTGCGCGATTATATCGCTAACTGTTACTAACTGTAATACCCTTATGTAATATAGGACTTCTGTAAGTCCAGCATATCCCTCTTTTTTGCCCCCGTTGACTGAACATGAGCGAACAAAATCCCGTATTAACCTTACTTGAGAAAGCCAAATTTATGACCAGCGCACCCCGCTTGTCGGCTTGCCCCC
>JBKJUH010000317.1:0-7219 GCA_046590075.1 Agitococcus sp. | reverse complement strand
CATCTTTAGGCGCGGCAGCGATGGCACGTTCTAAGTTATCGGCCACTTCTAACAAACCATTCGCAAATTTTTCAATGCCGTATTTATGGGCATTACTGACTTCACGCTCGGCACGCATTTGAATATTACGAATTTCAGCTTGGCAGCGTAATTGGGTATCTTTGAGTTGTGCTTCTAATTCGGTAATACGCGCCGTTAATACTTCGACTTCGGTTTCGGTGACTTCTAAGAACTCTTGTAGCTCTTGTTCGGTTTCTACATCAATTTGTGCCGCTTCGGCGGCAGTTTGGGGTTCGGACATGATGTGATTCTCCTCTGTGGCATCAAAAAGGGCGAGCGATGGTTAATACTCGGCTTTAACTAAAAGATGGGGGATTTATGGGGTTAAAGAATCGAGTTTCAAGAGATTTACGCTATTACATCAACAAAAAGTCAGGTTATTATCGCGCAGGCTCTTTTCACTGATGAAACTTTACTATGCTGACTCATCTGGTCATTAAACAATTCACCCTCGTCGAAAACCTAGAACTGGATATCAATACAGGCTTTACCGTCATTACTGGCGAAACAGGCGCAGGCAAATCTATTATGTTAGATGCCTTAGGCTTATGTTTAGGTGATAAAGCCGATGCTCAAGCGGTGCGACAGGGTGCGGATAAAGCCGAATTAGTGGCGATGTTTGATATTAGCCGTCACGCAGAGGCCAAAGCATGGTTAGCCGAACGTGAATTAGACGATAGCCAAGATTGCAGCCTACGACGGGTGATTCATAAAGAAGGTCGCTCTAAAGCATGGATTAACGGCAGCCCCGTTACTTTAGGCGAATTACGCTCGTTAGGCGAATTATTGATTAGTATTCATAGTCAACACGCTCATCAAAGCCTATTAAAAAAAGGCAGTCATCGCCAACTCATTGATAATGTAGGAAGTTTACAAACCTTAGCCCTTGACGTGGCTAAGCACTACCGCACATGGCAACAATGCCAACAGGCATTAACTAACAGTCTTGCTAATCAGGCCGCTCAACAAGCACGTTTAGAGTTGCTGGCCAATCATTTAGAAGAACTCGAAAAATTGGCTTTAAAAGCAGGCGAATACGAAACCTTAGAACAAGAATATGACCGCCTCGCCAATTATGAAGCGTTAATGCACGACAGCCAACACGCCCTAAGTTTATTAAATGAAGGCGAAAGCCCAATGACACGGCAACTGCAACAAGCCTTACGCAGTTTAGAAGCCCATAGCAGCCGTGCTGATAGCTTGCGTGATATTTGTAGCAGCCTCAACTCCGCGTTAATTGAAATTAAAGACAGTAGCCGCGAACTCAGTCATTTTTTAGATAACCAAGAATTAGATCCCACTCGTTTGGCCTTTTTAGAGCAAAAAATGGCAGAAGCCCAACGTTTAGCGCGTAAACATAAAGTGCTAGCCAGTGATTTACCGCTACTCATCAGCCGATTAAAAGAAGAACAAGCTCAGTGCCAACTTTCACAAGATATTGATGCACTACAACAAGCAGTAACGATGCGTGAAGCCGAATACTTTGCAGTTGCCCAAGACTTACGCCAACAACGCCAACACATTGCGCCCACACTGGCGGAGTCTATTGCTCAACATTTGCGTGAGTTGAGTATGCCCGACACCCAAGCCGAATATGTCTTTACTCCTCTAAGTAAGCCCAATAGTGACGGCCTTGATGACATGGAATTATTGTTTAGTGCCAATTTAGGCCAAGCACCGCAACCGCTGGCTAAAATTGCTTCGGGTGGTGAGTTGTCACGTTTTTCTTTAGCGGTACAAGTGATTCAAGCACAACACAGCGATGTACCTGTATTAGTGTTTGATGAAGTCGATGTCGGTATTAGTGGTGGCACAGCCGAAGTGGTCGGCAATTTATTACGCAAACTCGGTGAGCGCGCGCAGATTTTATGTATTACTCATCAACCGCAAGTAGCGGCTAAAGGCCATCAACATTGGCAAGTAGAAAAATATAACAGCGAGGATAAAACGTTAAGCCGCGTGGTCAGTTTAACGCATGAGCAACGAGTACAAGAAATTGCGCGTATGTCGGGCGGTGTCACTATCACGCCCGAAACGCTGAAACATGCGGCGAGTATGTTGGCTTAGCTAGACTGATTGCCACGCAACGCCCGCAACCGTTCGGCTATTTTTGCCTCTAAACCGCGCTCTGTCGGGTGATAAAATAATTTGTCTTTTAATTTATCAGGTAAAAACTGCTGACCTTGAGCATGGCCTTGTTGTTCGTCGTGGTCATAACGATAACCTTCGCCATAACCCAACTCTTTCATCAATTTGGTGGGCGCATTTCTAATATGCATCGGTACTTCTAAGGAGCCTGTGGTTTCAATGCTCTGTTTGACTGCTTTTAAGGCAGTATAAACTGCGTTACTTTTAGAGCAACAGGCCAAATACACCACGGCATTGGCTAAGGCTAAATCCCCTTCAGGACTACCTAAACGTTCAAAAGCTTGCCATGCGTCCATGCTCACCTGTAATGCACGAGGGTCGGCAACACCGACATCTTCAACCGCCATACGGACAATTCGACGCGCCAAATAATTACCATCTGCGCCACCGTCTAACATACGCGCAAACCAATACAAGGCGGCATCAGGGTTAGAACCGCGTACTGATTTATGTAAGGCCGAAATTTGGTCATAAAACTGCTCGCCGCTTTTGTCAAAACGACGCAAACCTTTGCCTAAAAAACGCAGTAATACTTGGTCGTCGGTTGTGCCTTCGGCGCGCGCCAACTCGTAAACCGTTTCTAATAACACTAAGGATTTACGCGCATCACCATCGGCAACTTCGGCCAAACGACTTAGCCACGGCTCAGGCAATAACACTGCGGACGCGCCTAAACCACGCACGGTATCGCTTAATGCGCGCTTGAGTAATACCACTAGCTGCTCTTCACTTAACGATTTCAGCACCATCACCCGCAAGCGCGACAGCAAGGCTGAATTTAACTCAAAAGATGGATTTTCGGTGGTTGCGCCAATAAGCGTCAGCGTGCCATCTTCGACAAAGGGCAATAACGCATCTTGTTGAGATTTATTAAAGCGATGAATTTCATCAACAAATAAAATCGTTCGCCGCGCCAATAGCCCTTTCCGCAGTTGCTGCGCTTGTGCTACGGCTTCTCTTAATTCTTTCACCCCTGCCAACACCGCTGATAACGCAATAAAATGTGCGTCCACTTGTTGAGCTATTAAGCGGGCAATGGTGGTTTTACCCACACCTGGAGGCCCCCAAAATACCAAAGACGGGCATTGCCCATTGGCCAGCACCACGCGCAAAGGCGAACCTGCACCTAACAAATGATCTTGACCCAAAACATCATCTAAGTGTTGTGGCCGCATACGCTCGGCAAGGGGTTGATAATTTACATTCATGCTTACTCCCTAGAGTCTCTCGTTCAGCCAAGCTACTCACCGTATTGCTCACATCTTGGCAACAACGCCTAAACAGCGCATGATTGACGAGTCTTATTTATCTGAGCACCGACGACCATGGAACATCAAGACCGTGCAGCCAATCACAAAGCCAGTTTTACGCCTGACTTTGAACTGCCAAAACCCAAAGCAAAAGGTTTTATTAACCCCAAAGTCGTCAAAACCATTTCTTTTACGATTGTTTCAATCAGCCTGCTCGTTTGCACGGTATTGAGTATATTGGCAATTTGGGACTTTATTGTGCAAGACGATTTGATGTGGCGCGCGTTTTCGACCATGTTAGTGGTGGCGTTGGCGTCGTGGACTTTTTCTGCCGTCAATGAGCGATATGGGGATTAACGGCAGGGTTGTTATTTAATGATTATCCGCCAAAGCAAACATTATTCGGATGCTGATATCGCATCACTACAAAGATACGGCAACACGAAATTTTGCTTGGCATCAACGACGGCTCGAATATTGATAATGGGAGGCGCGCCATTCACCAAGCCAAAAATCGTGGCAAAGGACACATCTGCGGCATCACGCCCCACGCCAAAACGCACAAAGCCCATGGGAATAGCTGTACCTGTCGGGTCAAACATATACCAACGATTGGCGAGATATACTTCGACATAAGCATGAAAATTAGGCGCACCCCACGCCGAAGCTGCGCCATAATCGGTGCCTGTCACAAAACGCGCTGGCAAATTAACCGCCCGACACAAGGCAATCATTAAATGCGCATAGTCTCGACACACACCGACTTGCTCAATCAAGGTATCAATGGCGGAGGTGCTGCTATCCGAAGCATTAGGCGTATACACAATACGATTTTGCACCCACTCTTGAATCGCTTGCACCCGACTATAACCCTGCCATAAATGACCAAACTCACGAATCGCCAACCGATGCAAACGGTCAGACTGACAATAACGACTGGGGTAAATATAACTTAAAACTTGGGCAGGCAAACTGGCGACCGACACTTCAGGTATTTGGCTAGGGTCAGCAAAATAATGCTGAATATCAACCGTAGACCGATAACGTACCGTTAATTGCCCCGCTTCCGCGTGCAAGCGCAGATAACGGTTTGATGTTGCAGGGTCGGTATAAATATCTGACGGAATGGCTTGGCTTAACTCTAGCCATTCCTGTGACACAACTTGATGACGGGTATGGGCATTATGAATATTAAAGATAAAGTCAGAACCTTGTCCTTGAATGTCATAATTCAGCTCAAGAGACAATTGCAGTCTAACTTTATTCATTATTTACCCATACCTGATTTACGACCAGCAGTACGCTCTTGGCACTCGGCATTACTACAAATTCCATACAAATGCAGCGCGTGTCCTGTCAGGGTAAAACCCAATGATTCCGCAACCTTATGTTGCTGTTGTTCAATCAGCTCATCGTTGAACTCTAAAACCTTACCGCAGGCCACACAAACGATATGGTCGTGATGCTCACCTTGGCTAATTTCAAACACTGAGTGACCACCCTCAAAGTGATGCCGCTCAACGATTCCAGCGGCTTCAAACTGGGTTAACACCCGATAAACTGTCGCCAAACCGACATCTTCACCTTGCTCTAACAGTGCCTTATAAACATCCTCGGCACTCATGTGGTGAACAGGCGAGTTTTCGAGTAGTTCAAGGATTTTAATACGCGGCAACGTCACTTTTAAACCTGCTTTGCGTAAATCTTGATTGCTAAAAGACATAACTGCGCCTCGGCGTTGAATAGTGTAGGATTATCAAATTATATATGGCGATAGACCAAAGAGGAATTTTTACTGTGACACAAAAACTGATCTTAATCCCTATGCTGCTGGGCTCAATGTGGCTTACTGCCTGCAACGCCTTACGCGTTTACACCATTGACTTACCGCAGGGCAATGCTATCACACAAGAGATGGCTGCTAAATTAAAAATCGGTATGACACCTTCACAAGTTCGCTATGTTTTAGGTAGCCCAATGGTAACAGACACGCTCAACGCCAATCGTTGGGATTATGTCTATACCTTTAAGGCGGGTACGTATGCCCGTGAAGCAGGCATTAAAGATACCGCCGTACCACCCTTGAGTTTGTTTTTTGAAGGGGGAAAATTGGCAAAAGTGACGGGGCAAGATAGCTTACCCAAAGAAAGCATGGTCACTATTCAAAGTAAAGACGGTGGTTTAAGAGCAGAGCCTTTGTAAGACTTTTTAGGACTGTGCTTCTTTCACCTTCGCAGCGCGCGCTTTGCGGGCTTCTTTAGGGTCAATGAGAAGGGGGCGATAAATTTCCACTCGCTCCCCTGCTTGCACAATTCGCAATTTTGGGTTTTTTTCGACTTTGGCAAACACACCCATGCTGGCGTGGGTTAAATCTAAGTCGGAAAAATGCTCAACGATTTTTGACTTGACCACAACATCAAACAAACTCGTCCCCACTGGCACGTTGAGTGCAATCACCATTTGCCGCTCAGGCAAGGCATAGGCAACCTCAACGGCAATGAGTTCTGGGTTCACAATAATCCGCTAACTGTAGTCACCAACAGCCAAATAATGACCACAGGCACCACAATGCGTACACCGACTCGCCAAAAATTATAAATACCTTCACTATTAAAGTTTAATGCTTTGCGGACGTGGCTAATTTTCATCACCCACCCGACCAATACCGACAAACCCAATACCGTCAACAATGACACCATGCTTAGCACAATATCAAAAACGACATACTCGGCGGCCACCGTCATGGCAACGGCAGTCACCATCACCATGCCAATGGCTATAGGTTTGGCTAATTGACGGTCTTGCAATTGTTTGGCCACAATTTCAGCCAATATCGCACAGGCAAATACCGTTGACAGCATATAAGCGACAACAGTGATGTTCCCCTTGCCAATGCCCACCACGATACACGCCACACCCACCACGCTTTGTGTTAACCATAATGGCAATACCACACTTGAGGCACGCGCATCAGGCAAACGCTGCATCACTAACCAGCCATAGATACCCAAGGTGCTGACATTGGCTAATATGGCGGCTGTAGCAACCTGCTGCCATTGTTCAGATGTAAGTAAGGCCAATGTGCCGATTTGCCCTGCTGACAGTGCATTTAATACCAACACCGCAGGGATAAGCACCAGCAAAAAAGGTAATAACCGTCTCATGCCTACCCATGCAAAACCCATCGCTAGAAATAACAGTAAATACGGAAAAGCCTGTGCGCTAATCGTATTGTTATCATCCATGGTCAAGCCATGTGTGGAGTAGTTCACGGCAAAGGCAATCATCGCCGTTAATACCATTAAGCTTAGTGGCGCAAGTATTCGCCAAAACGTGGGCGCATCGGCATCACGGGTAATCACCGCTAAACCTTGTAACGGCAACATCAAGGTTTTGCGTATCATGGCGGCTTCAACAAATGCTAAGGGCAATGCTGTTATCACCATAAATAACAACCACACCAACGCAAAACTGAGACTATTGGTATGATTGGGTAAGCCCCATGCCGTGGTAAAGGTTAATGTGGTCAGTGCCACTGCACTGATGGCCGATATTTGCTTCATCTCTCACACCCAAAATAACAGCCGTCATTTACGGCCGAGAAGGAAAAAACTCGCTCACTGGCGTTGGAGTCTGTTGATGTTTGGTCAAATTAACCCTTCGACTCCGCTCAGGCAGCAATTTGCGCTGACTACGCGTAGTCAATACGCTGACTGAGCGGAGTCGAAGCCTCTTTTATGGTCACGCAGACTGCTATATTA
>JBKJUH010000268.1:0-4124 GCA_046590075.1 Agitococcus sp. | reverse complement strand
AATCCGTGTCGGTTGTTTGGACTGAGCAAACACTAAATTGCCATCAGGTAAAAGCTTAACATCAGGAATGCCCGATAATTGGTACGAGCTAGTATCAGGGTCAGCAAAAAACTTTGACCACACTTGTGCGCCATTGCTATTAAGACGGGTTAAATAAGCACTGTCTTGCGGTACTTTGTTAAAAGTGGCGACATATACGGTGCCATCGGTTTGCACCGCTAATTTAGCAGGCGGATTTTGGACAACAGATAAGGCGTAATTCCATACATGTGCAAGATTTGTTGTATAACGACGTACTTGGCCTGTTCCTGCGGTATAAATACCTGTGGTTGTCACGGCAACATCCCACAACGGCGCAATCTGCGCGACGGTGTTGGTTAATGCGCCATTCAAATCAAAGACATACAAATCGCGACCTGCAACATACAAACGATTACCGCTGATTTCTAAGTCACGCAAAGCGGCATCAGCACCAATCAAGGTACTGATATTTCTGCGCCAGTTTTCAATGCCGTTGCTATTAAATTTGATGAGCGTGCTTTCAGTAACCACATAAACACTGCCGTCTGTGCCTAAAACACTTGCCCACGGACGGTTGTAAGTGCCTGCGCCTAAATCGGTGACGGTTTTCCAAAGTAGCGTGCCGTTGGTGGCTTGTTTGATGACCACTAAAGAGTCTTGGCTATTGCTTAAAGAGGAGGCGTGTCCTGCGCTAATCACTGCACCTGCGGGGTCATACATCACTTCTTGCAAGGTGGCATAAGCTGATTCTTGGTCTTTAGCGACAAACCATTTTTCCCATGTTGGGGTGACTTGGGCGGCGGTACAGGCGGCTAGGCCAGTCGCAAGAACAGTAGAAAGGCTGATGGCACGAAATGATGGTGTAGTGAAACGCATAACAATAGCTCCAGTCGATTGATAGTTAGATCCAATATTCATTATCGATTTTTGATGATGAGATCTAGCTAATAGGTTGTTGAATACGAGGGCTATTATAGAGAGTTAAAAATGATTGTTTTGATAAATGATGACAGTGTTTTAAGGGATGGTGACAATGTTTTTGCAGGAAATTTAAAGTGGTTATTCTATGTTTATGAGTGGTTTAGCTGGTTTTTGATGATGAGTCTCAAAAGAGGGATTGCTCATGCTGTTAACCTTCACCCTAATCATAGGTATCTACACAATTTTTAGTTTTTTTGTAGCCCGCATGATAATGCGGGATTTATGACTGTGCTGAAGCAGAAATTTGTGGAAATTGGCAAATGGCTGTCCCGTATTAGTATACGGGCTACGATACTTCGCTTGAGCGAGGGGTTAGGCGTCGCTCGTGGCCTAATCCGCTCTACAAGAGTTCCTTAGGGATGTTTCCACCGTTGTCCGCCAAGCGCTGTAGCACGGTCTTGTGGAGCCACATATTCATTTGTGCCGAATCTGCCATCCTGTCATTAGGGCAGTGCAGTTCGACGGCCAAACCCTTGCGAGCCTCGAAGCTGCTGTCCAGTGACAAGAGCTTGAGAAGATCAACGATTGACTCCTTCCAGTTGAGCTTCTGCGGGTTCGCAGCAGCCAGACCTTCAAGCTTTGCGACGACATCGACTTGCGCGATTGCGATCGGCAATTGCGGCACTGGAGCCTTGGGCTTAATGCCCGTCACCTGCGTAGTTGCTAATGGCGGCGGTGCCGCTTCTTCTTTCTTGCCAAATCCGAGCTTGTTGAGTATTGCGCTAAATAGACTCATATGGATACCTCTAGATATATCACTTTGGGTTTCAGTCGGTCCCGAGGGCTGCCACGGCCATACTACGGATCCGTGACGACTGCGAGTTGCGACGCCTCACTGAGTATTAGACACCTACCGTAGATGTCTATCAAATTTCCTATAGGGGTATAACACAGTTTTTTGCTGCATCCAATTGAATTTAGTCGATTTTAATTTTTTAATGGGACATAACACAAACGAAACAACACCCTTAATAGTATTTTCTAAAAAAATTGGTTCAGCAAGCGTAGCGTGGGTTGAGGCACGAAACCCACGACAATCATCGTAAACCAATCGTGGGTATCCTTCGTCAACCCACACTACATATACTGTCGAATCACTGGCACTCTTCGACAGGCTCAGTGCGAACGAAAAGGCAAAGAAACTTAGGCTTTAGTGCTTATCAATGTTGTTTGAAAAATGAAGAAAGACTTATAACAAACACGGGTCGCCTTCCTCTAAACGCTTAATGGCATCAGCTAAACGACCTTCATCACAGACAAATTGTTGGCGTAATTCGTGAGTGCGCGCAATCAACTCTTCGGTGGTGGCAATCGGCATTAAGGCTTTGTGCAAACACAATAATGCCTCGGCTTCGATACTGTGTTGACGAGTATTGGCTGCTGCCTGCAAACGCTGAAAAAGTTCTTCGGGGAGTTGAGTCAACAACAATGAAGCAGACATAAAATACCTTGCAAGTAGGTCGGGTTTCAACCCGACAATTATCAGTTATATCAGTCAATGCTATTCAGCAACCAACCAACGCACCGAAGCCTTTGCTAAAACGTGCTGACTGAGTTGTGGTAGCAACCATTGCAGCACATTGTCGGCTTCTTCGGCAAATTGATAGGGTGGATTAACAATCAATAAACCACAGCCGTTTAACCCTAAAGCGTTATCGTCAGGCATTACACACAGTTCGCAAATTAACTGTTTGCGAATGCCTGTTTTAACCAATTTGCGTTCAAAACGGTCGATAGGCGCACGGTCTTTAATCGGATACCAAACGGCATAAGTGCCTGTAGGCCATTTGTCATAAGCTTTAGCTAATAGCTCAACCACTTGCGGATAATCTTGACGTTCTTCTTCATAAGGTGGGTCAATTAACACTAAGCCGCGTTTTTCTTTAGGCGGAATACTCGCCGTTAAACCTTCATAAGCATCGCGATGATGAATGGAGGTTTGATGGCTACGATAAAAGTTATGTTTCAGTTTTTCGACATCTACAGGATGCCATTCCATTAATACCATACGGTCTTGTGGCCGTAATAACTGCAACGCAAACCACGGCGAACCGCCATAATAGGCTTTGCCTAGTTCACCTTTGAGTAAATCAATCGACTTAAAATAATCGGTAATCCATGTGGACGGTGGCTTGTTTTTGGGGTCAAGTTTACGAATGCCTGCTAAATATTCGCCTGTTTTTTGCGAAGGGGCAGCTGCTAAATCATACCAACCACGTCCTGCGTGGGTATCAATATAACAAAAGGCATTGTCCTTCTTATGCAAGGCTTGTAATAATCCAACTAATAAAATGTGTTTCATCACATCGGCAAAATTGCCCGCGTGATAATGGTGACGATAATTCATGCAAACTTCTCAATCCGAAATAGAATGGCCAGCCAATCATATTGATGCTGCCATAGATGCGTTAGCCAACGCCCATTATGCCGTAATTCCCAACTTTCTTTCAGTGAATATGCAAAAAGCTTTATTGCGTGAGCTGAAGGACTACCAAGAAAAAGGCTTTTTTCATCAGGCTGGCATTGGACGGGGCAGTAAACACGGCAGAAATGCCCAGATTCGTGGAGACAGTATGTGTTGGTTAGAGGAGGGTTTTGCCATAGGTCAGCAGTATTTACAGAGGATGAGTGATATACGCCAACAGTTAAATCAGGCGTTGTTCTTGGGTTTACAGTCGTTTGAAGGGCATTACGCGCATTATCAGGTGGGTAGTTGTTATCAGCGTCATGTCGATAGACACCAAGATAATGATGCGCGTGTGGTTTCATCGGTGTGTTACTTAAATGATGATTGGCCGCAAGATGCAGGGGGCGAACTCCATTTATTTAACGCCAACAATGAGTTGTTATTGGCCTTGCCACCCACAGGCGGTACGTTGGTATTGTTTATGAGTGCCGATATGCCGCATGAGGTCTTAGTGGCTAATCGTGCGCGTTATAGCATTGCGGGCTGGTTTCGGCGTGATGAGTGACATAAAGCACTTCGACAGGCTCAGTGCGAACGGTGAAATTTTGCACGCTTACATAATCTAAAGACCCCCTGTGTCAGACTAGTTGTCGCATCTAAATTTTCTTCAATGCTAGAAAAGAGAAGTAACTTAGATGACACACTCCCTATATTC
>JBKJUH010000140.1:0-6221 GCA_046590075.1 Agitococcus sp. | reverse complement strand
CTGGCTAAAACGAACGGGCGTTTTCATGGACGCTGATAAACGCTGTTCGATAGCTGGCTGATAACGCTCTAATAATGGCAACAACAATTGGCCAACCAGCGTCACCACCGTCAAAATTAAAACACTATAAACCGCAACTTTAATGGCACGACGTGTCCACACTCCCAAATCAGCCAAGATTGCGCCAAACCGTAACCACCCTGAATCCATCACTGTTACACCAAAACAATATCGTATTGTTCTTGGGTATATAAACTTTCAACCTGAAAACGAATGGGTTTGGTAATAAAAAACTCTAAATCAGCAACAGACGCTGATTCTTCTGACAATAATCGGTCAATGACTTTTTGATTAGCAACGACTAAATAACCGTTAGCGGCATCGTAGGCACGCGCTTCACGCAAAATTTCGCGAAAGATTTCATAACAAACGGTTTCTGCAGTTTTTACCGAGCCGCGCCCTTGACAGGTGGGGCAACTTTCACACAATAAATGCTCTAACGATTCACGCGTGCGTTTACGCGTCATTTCCACTAAGCCTAACTCAGAGACTTGGGTAATTTTGGTTTTGGCATGGTCACGGCTGAGCATTTTTTCAAAGGCTTTTAATACTTGTGTCCGATGCTCGTCTTCCTGCATATCAATAAAATCAATAATGATGATGCCGCCCAAATTGCGTAACCGTAACTGGCGGGCAATAGCGTGTGTGGCTTCAAGATTGGTTTTGAACACTGTATCTTCTAAGGTACGCGAACCGACAAAGGAGCCTGTATTTACATCAACCGTAGTCATGGCTTCGGTTTGGTCGATAATTAAATAACCACCTGATTTTAATAATACTTTGCGCGACAATGCCTTTTGTAAGTCGTCTTCGACATTGTACAATTCAAATAAAGGTTTTTCGCCAGGGTAGTGTTCGAGTTTTTCTTCGGCATTCGGTACAAATTCGCGCACAAAGTCAATAATTTTACCTAAGGTTTCCCGCGAGTCGATATATATTTTTGCCACATCTTGAATGACTAAATCACGAATAATGCGTTGATATAACGGCAGTTCTTCGTAAATCAGGGTCGGCGTTTGTAGTTGTATTTTTTTATTACTGACGTGCTGCCACAACTTAATTAAATAACTCATGTCTTGACGCAATTCTTCTTCACTAATGCCTTCGGCGGCGGTACGAACAATCACCCCGCCTTTGAGGCTATCGCTATGCTCATCACGAATTAGCTTAGTCATGGTTTTTAAGCGTTCGCGTTCGGCTTCGCTTTCAATACGTTGAGAAATACCGACGTGTTCGCCAAAGGGCATATACACTAAATAACGGGAGGGAATAGATAAATCTGTGGTCAACCGCGCGCCTTTACTACCGAGCATATCCTTCATGACTTGCACAGTAATCATTTGACCTTCGTGCAGCAATTGGTTAATTAGCGGTTGCTCGCCCTGCACTTCGGATTTTTTTGGCCAAATAATATCATTGACGTGTAAAAATGCGGTGCGCGACAGGCCAATCTCGACAAATGCCGCTTGCATACCTGGCAACACCCGTACCACTTTACCTTTGTAAATATTACTGACTAAACCGCGTTTAGCCGTACGCTCAACAAATAACTCTTGTACCGTACCATTGTCAACGAGGGCGACACGACACTCCATCGGAGTGATGTTAATAAGGATTTCTTCTGACATATTTTAAGCAAAATTTGAATAATTGTTAGCGTACACTATACCCAAAGATGCGGCTTAATTGTGCATTTTTGGTGAATGAGGGCGCAGATTGATGCGAACGACAGCACAAAATAATGATAAGCACTAGTGCTAAAGTTTACCGTTCGTGGTGATGCTGAGCTTGACGAAGTATCGAACCACTGGCGCAGAACACTTCGACAGGCTCAGTGCGAACGGAAAAGACAAAGAAACTTAGGCGTTGGTGCTTAGAACTATTTAAGCCACAAAACCCAACTTCATCCCACTAAATGACAAAACCAAACTTTCGTAATAATTGCGCGGTTTCCGTCAGTGGCAAGCCCACAACATTACTGTAGCTGCCATTAATTTTCGCCACAAACAATGCGCCTTTGCCTTGAATGCCATAACCTCCCGCTTTATCTTGTGGTTCGCCTGTCTGCCAATAGGCAATCATTTCTGCTGACGATAAAGGGCAAAAATATACATCCGTCGTTACGACAATACTGTGATGTTGTTGATGATTGGCAAGGGTAACGCCTGTTAATACTTGGTGACTGCGATCACTTAATGACTGCCAAATCGCCATCCCTTGTTCTAGGGTTTCAGGTTTGCCAATAATGGTGTTATCCACCACCACAGTGGTATCTGCCGCTAATACCAACTCGCCTGCCTGACATTGTGCTAATCCAGCTTGCGCTTTTGCTAAGGACAAACGCTGGACATAATCGTGAGGCGATTCTAAGTCACGCGTGGATTCGTCAACATCTACACGCAATACCTGAAAAGTCACGCCAATTTGCTGTAATAATTCGCGACGACGTGGTGACGTTGATGCTAAATACAACGGTGGATTCATTAACAACTGCGCCTCCAACGCTCTAAGGTCATTAATACCACAGGCCAAAAGCACGCACTGGTAAAGGCTGGCAACCAATATTGCCAATGATGATTCGACTGTCCCACCAAGCTATATTCCAGATAACGAATCGCCAAACCTACCGCCACAAAAAGCAGTACCAAAAAACTGGTTTTGGGTAGTGACAAAATACGCGCCTGACGAATGGATAAACGGGCAAAATAGGCCACCACACTCATCGATAAAGCATAGACCCCGAGGGTATTACTCATGAGTACATCGATCATCAAACCAATAAAAAATGCCGCCCATACGCCCATTTTTGTCGGGTGATTAAAAATCCAAAAAATTACCAATAAAGTCAACCACTCAGGACGACCATAAGCAAACATATCAGGTAAAGGATAAATCGTTAATAACATACCGACGACAATACTAAGAGGAATGCTCCACACGGGTTCAGGGAGACGCATCATTGCCCTCCATTGGCGGTGTTATAACTGGCTGTTCATCATGTAAAGACCGTCTAAACAAGACAATCACATGGCGGCTACTATCTAACTCAGCAACGGGTTTGGCGTAGGCTTCGGCAAACTCACTGCCATGTTGATGTTTAACGTCACTGATCACCGCAACAGGATACCCCGCAGGGAAACTATCGCCTAAACCCGATGTCACTAAGGCATCACCAACTTTAATATCGGCGGACTCTGGCGCGTACTCTAATTTTAATTTTCTGTTATCACCCATGCCCGTCAAAATAGCACGCTCACCCGTGCGACTAATGCGCACAGGAATAGAATGACGATTATCGGTGATGAGCATTAACGACGATAGGCGGTGTGTGGTTTCAACAATTTGTCCCATAATACCTTTCGCATCTAACACGGGTAAGCCAATAGCAACGCCTTCGCGCTGCCCTTTATTAAGGGTAAAAACTTGGTGGCTAGGATTAGGGTCGATAGAAATAATTTCGGCATTCAAAATATGGTCGTTAATACTCAGTGTTGAATCTAACAAGGCACGCAAACGAATATTTTCGGCACGGCTTTCGGCTAACTGTTGCAATTGCGCGAGCGTTTGCAATAAGTCGGCACGTAAAATTTTATTTTCGTCATACAACTCTTTTTGGGTGCGTAGACGATCACTCACCGCCAACACCACACGCTGAGGATAACTCAGGGCACGCGTGACAGGCTCTAACCATTGCTGGCTTTCGTGGCGCAACAATTGAAACTGTTCGGGATAACGACTATCAAAAAACGTCAACGACCCTGCGCACAATATCGCTAACAATAAACGATAACCCCCCGCAGGAATATCGTCAAAACGTCTTTTAGTGTGCTGGTTTAAGTCACTCATTAGTGGACAAATAAACTGTCATAAGCAGAGTTGTCTAAATACGACAAGGCTTGTCCCATACCACGAATCACACACGTTGTTGGGTCATCTGCAATAATCACGGGTAAACCCACTTCTTGAATCAATAATTTATCTAAGTTTTTTAGCAATGCGCCGCCACCTGTCAACATAATGCCACGCTCGGCAATATCAGAAGACAATTCGGCTGGCATATCTTCCAAGGCATTTTTGACAGCATTGATAATATTTCTCAAAGGCTCTTGTAATACTTTCGAAATTTCCAAGGCATTAATTTTGATGGCCGTTGGCACACCAGCCGATAAATGACGACCACGCACTTCCATTTCGGCGTTATGACCTTCACTCACTAAGGCCGAGCCAATTTCTTGCTTAATATGTTCGGCGGTGGTTTCGCCAATTAAACAACCGTGTTGCCGACGAATATGGGTAACAATACGCTCATTAAAGACATCACCAGCCGTACGAATGGAGTCGGAATAGACACAACCCAATAACGAGACCACGGCTATTTCTGTGGTTCCTGCGCCAATGTTGATGACCATTGAACCGCATGCTTGGTCAACGGGTAAACCTGCGCCTAATGCTGCGGCCATAGGTTGCTCAATTAACCGCACTTCGTTAGCCCCTGCACCCGCTGCCGCCTCACGCACGGCGCGTCGTTCAAGCAAAGTCGCTTTACATGGTACGGTCACTAATACGCGCAAGCTTTGGCGAAATACAGGCTTAATGTGCGCTTGTTGAATAAAATGCAACAACAAGGTTTCCGTCATTTCTAAGTCAGCAATGACCCCATCTTTTAATGGCCGAATCGCGCTTAAACCTACAGGTGTGCGCCCTAACATTTCTTTGGCTTTATTGCCAATGGCCGCCACACTTCGCCCTGTTTCACCTTGACGAATAGCCACTACGGTAGGCTCGTCGAGGACAATGCCTTTTTTAGCGACAAACATTTGCGTGTTGGCGGTTCCTAAGTCGATAGCAAGGTCAGTAGAGAAAAAACCTAAGAAACGTTTGAACATTATAAGTAAATCCAATGGATGAATTAAGCAGGACGGATTGGGCGACACTTTAGCGAAAGCGCAGTCGTTGGACAAGCAACAAACACAGGACTTACGCATTTCACCGAAATTAGCGCGATTTGCTCACTAAAACAGAACCTGACGGAGGT
Source organism: Agitococcus sp. (assembly GCA_046590075.1). Lineage (GTDB taxonomy): Bacteria > Pseudomonadota > Gammaproteobacteria > Pseudomonadales > Moraxellaceae > Agitococcus. The sequence continues at coordinate 1,126 of JBKJUH010000140.1, read as the reverse complement.
ATTTTAGCGTTGACGAATAGACTAATGCCATAATAAGACTAAGTGATGTTTAGTTATGACATAATCGCCCCATAACCCTGTTTCACGGTCGCCTTGTCTGTGTTAATTTGCAGCCCACAACATCACTCTTAGCTTACGGAGATTAGAGAGCATCATGGCACTCACTCTTGACGATATGAACAAAATTGCCCATCTCGCCCGAGTTGGCTTATCTGACGATGAAAAATTACGCTATACCGATAGTTTAAATAGCATTTTGGGTTTGATAAACGAGTTACAAGCCGTCGATACCACAGGCATTAAACCGCTTGCGCACGCCTTAGAAGTGACGCAGCCCTTACGCGCTGATGTTGTTACCGAAGACAATCAACGTGATGCTTACCAAGCCATTGCCCCAGCCGTACAAGATGGCTTGTATTTAGTGCCAAAGGTTATGGAATAAAATTTATTAACTCCCCTCTCCCCAACCCTCTCCCCTAGTGAGAGGGAGTGTATATAAAAGTTAAGGTTAAACATGTTACATAACTATACCCTTGCCGCTCTAAGAGACGGCCTAGCGCGTGGTGATTTTTCTAGCCGCGAACTGACTCAACATTTTCTTCATCGTATTCATCAATATGATGGTCAATTAAACAGCTTTATTACCGTGTGTGCTGATAACGCCCTCGCGCAAGCTGACGCGGCAGATGTAGCTCGTGCCAATGGCTCGGCTCATGCGCTGGCAGGCATTCCCCTCGCGCAAAAAGATATTTTTTGTACCAAAGGCGTAAAAACCTCCTGCGGTTCAAAAATGTTAGATAACTTTATTAGCCCGTATAACGCCCATGTCATTAGTCAATGTGAAGGCGCAGGTTTAGTGATGTTGGGTAAAACCAATATGGACGAATTTGCCATGGGTTCATCGAACGAAACCAGTTTTTATGGCGCGGTTAAAAATCCTTGGAATGTCAGTAAAGTGGCTGGTGGATCGTCGGGTGGTTCAGCTGCGGCAGTGGCCGCCCGTTTAGCACCTGCGGCGACAGGCACAGATACGGGTGGCTCGATTCGTCAACCTGCGGCCTTGTGTAATTTATCAGGCTTAAAACCGACTTATGGTCGTGTCTCACGTTGGGGCATGATTGCCTAT
>JBKJUH010000081.1:0-2538 GCA_046590075.1 Agitococcus sp. | reverse complement strand
GTAAGATTAAAGAAGTTTTTATCTTTGGCATTGCATTACTGGCCATTAGTTTGGCCGTTTTGGCAAAGGGCTATCAGAGTTATGTCAGTTTAATGGTGGGTATTAGTTTGTTTTTTGTCGCCTTTAATTTATTAGAAGCATTGTTGCCGTCGTTATTAAGCAAAATTGCGCCTGCGGGTAGTAAAGCAACAGCAATGGGTATTTATGCCAGTGGCCAGTTTTTTGGTGCATTTTGTGGTGGTGTATTAGGTGGCATTTTATTTAGCCATTATCGTATTAGTGTTATTTATCTGGTCTTAGTGGGCTTTGCCTTATTATGGTTGATAGTTGCGGCTACCATGCAGTCGCCGCGATTTTTACACAGTATGATGTTGACGATTACCCCTTGTCAGCCTGCGGAAGCTTCGCTATTGGTTAAAAACTTACAGCAAGTTGCAGGGGTTGAAGAAGTGGTGGTATTGGCAAAACAAGGTCTGATTTATTTGAAAGTAGATAAACAAACCTATGATGAGAAACAAGTCGAAAATTTTGTTTCTCCATTAGTAGCGGCATAGCGCAATATCGGCTACAGTCGCTTTTTTTAGGGCTGACGCAATGCGTTTGCGTTGGCAATGTTCAGTAAAGGTAATTACCATATAAAGGTTGTAAGTATTATGCGTGGCGTTAATAAAGTCGTTCTCTTAGGAACAGTGGGTCGTGACCCAGAAGTACGTAGCTTAGGCGCGAGTGGTAGCACAGTGACCACAGTGTCGATTGCAACGAGCGAATCATGGAAAGATAAAAATACGGGCCAGTTAACCGAACAAACCGAGTGGCATCGTGTGGTTTTTTATGGCCGTTTAGCCGAAATTTCGGGTGAGTATTTGCGTAAAGGCAGTAAAGTTTACGTTGAAGGTTCTATTCATACGCGCAAATGGCAAGATAAAACCACAGGTCAAGACCGGTACTCCACCGAGATTAAAGCCTCTGTCATGCAGTTAATTGATAGCCGCTCTGCAGGTAATAATCAATCATCGGCAGGTGAGCCAGATTATGGTAATTATAGTGGCGGCCAACAAGAGGATTATCAATCCGCGCCACGCGCTGCGAATAAGCCCGCTAATAATCGCCCCGCGCCTGTTGCCCATAATGATTTAGATGATGATTTACCGTTCTAAAATGCGGAAGTGTTGAATAAATAACACTTTATCAAAATGTCTTGATAGTTATTAGTTTTAATATAGCGGGTTTTAATTTATGATTAGCCCGTTAAAAAATATCTGTCTTTTGACCAGTGAATATCCAAGAGGAAAAACAATGACTATTGATTTAAGCGCATTAACTGTTGAAGAGCTGAATGGCGTAATTGCACAAGCACAACAATTAATCAAGGCAAAAAGAAAAACATCCATTAAACAAGCGCGTGCTAAAATCGAGCAAATGGCGGCTGATTTAGGGATAACGGTTGCCGAGTTATTGGCAAACAACGGCGAGGTTAAAGCTGTCTCTACGAAAGAAAAAAAGAAAGTAGAACCGCGTTACCGTAATCCAGCCAATGCTGAAGAAACGTGGACTGGCCGTGGTAAACAACCACGCTGGTTGACTGCTCAGTTATTCGCAGGTAAACAGTTGGCCGATTTTTCAATCTAAAACCTTGAATCATTGTTTGAAACAAAAAAGCCCCCGATTAACGGGGGTTTTTTATCCGTGCTGGCACGAAAAAATACTTGTATTGTTAGCTAAAAATAGCGATAAAGGAAAAATGCCGTTATGGATGTAATAGTTGGCGGCTAATTTGTGTGTAAATTGTCTGGTGCTAAGAAGGCTGGTGAGTTGACCTTTCTTGAAAAAAGGTCTGGACTTACGCATTTCGCTGAACACGGGCGTTTAGTGAGCAAATAAGCGATAACCGCGTAAGTCCTAAAATGCCAGTAAATACCCGTTGTCATCACACAATAACAATGTGAACTGTATTATTCTATGATGCTTAAATCCAAAATTGACCACGAAGATAAAGAAGCGCGCGCTTATAACTGGGTGTTGTTAGCGACGTTTGTTTTATTGGTGTCCTTAGTTATTCAAACGCCAGCTCGTATCGTTGCTCATTTTTTACCTGCTACCACACAAGCCTTGTTGAGTGCTTGGGGGGGCAGTATTTGGTCTGGCCAAGCCAATGGCATATATAAAGGCATGCCAGTACAGTTACGTTGGCAGTTTCAGCCTTTGGCGTTATTTAGTTTAAGTTTGGGCGCGCATACCGAAGTATTAACCGCGCAGAGTCGCGTGGACGGTGATTTGCGCATGGGTATGAATGGTTGGTCAGCACAAAACGTCAAAGGGCAAATGGCCGCAGCAGAGGTGCAGGGCTTATTATCAGGCTGGAAACTGCCCGATGCACCCATCAATATTCAACAGCTCACCTTGCATCATCAAAAAAAGTTATGGACAGACTCCAAAGGTGCGTTGTCTTGGCAAGGGGGTGCCTTAGATTATGTCTTTAACGGACAGCGTCAGCATGTGAACTTACCACCAGTCGTCTTGGCGATACAAGGCAAAAAC
>JBKJUH010000334.1:0-5876 GCA_046590075.1 Agitococcus sp. | reverse complement strand
CGCGGTTATCGCTTATTTGTTCACATTTCAGCCGCTTTAGGCGGCTTTATGTTCACAAAACGCGCTAATCGCGGTGCGATGCGTAAGTCCTGACTCTTTTTTACTCTTGGCAGGAAGATGACAATGGCTTTAGCTGGTTTTACCTTAGAAGAATTTAGCTACCAGAATAAAACGATTCCTGTGTTTGTTCGGGGCACAGGGCCAGCTATTGTCATCATGCATGAAATCCCTTGTCTAACCCCCGAAACGGCTGACTTTGCACGGCGAGTTACCGCTGCGGGGTTTACGGTGTTTTTACCCAGTCTGTTTGGTGAGGTGGGTAGATCATTCACGCCCGTGTATGCACTGGAGATGATGGCGAAGACCTGTATTCGACGCGAGTTTGCCGCTTTTGCAGCCAATAAGTCGGGGGCGATTGCCGATGTATTACGTGACTTATGTCGAGTCGTACATGCGCGTTGCGGTGGTGTGGGAGTCGGAGCCTTAGGCATGTGTTTCACTGGCAATTTTGCGCTGTCTTTGGCGGTTGAGCCGAGTGTGCTTGCGCCTGTGTTGTGCCAACCATCATTACCAGCGGCGTATAGTGCCAAGATGCGCTCAGCTTTACATATTGCGCCAGAGGAGTTAGCGATTGTCAAAAATCGCATTAAAACCGAAGACTTAAGTGTGTTGGGCGTGCGTTTTAGCCATGATTTCATGTGCACCAAAGCGCGTTTTGACCGTTTGCAAACCGAATTAGGCGCGGGCTTTGAGGCGATAGAAATAGACTCAGGCTTTGGTAATAAACATGGCATTCCAATGACGGCACACTCCGTTGTAACCTTGGATTTGGTCGATAAAGAAGGCCATCCCACTAAACAAGCTTTAGATCGGATTATTGGTTTTTTTCAGGAAAAATTACGGGTGGCGACGACTGTTTAATGGGGGCTATGGAATAAATAAAGGGCGAAATATTTTTCGCCCTTAACCATTTGTTAGCTCAAACATCAACAGCCTCTCAGGTTGATCTTGGGCTTTTTTCAGCCACTCTAGGTCTACGTTGAGCCGAGCACCTTACTCCCAGTTTGCCGCAATCACTGGCGCAAGAGCGGTCTGATAGGCGGCAGATAACGTGGTTTCGCCCAGCGCAGGCGGGGCAAAAGCCGCCATTGCTGCCACCAGATTTTCTACCCGACTGTCAGACAGGCTTATGCTGCTTCTGAAGCTGCGGGTAGCCACAATGCGTTCAGCGTGATGACTTTGGCCACTGTACCAGTCCTGAATCACCGCCTTGGTGGTGGTGCCAATAATGCTGACTTCCAAATTGTTGCCAACATGACTAAACCAGACTTGGTAATTGCTCACACTAGTAGCCCGTTGCCCCGACAGCACTAAAGTATCCATATTCCCAGCCGTACTGTCTTCATCGATAATCGTAGCAATACCGCTCGACCGCCTAAGCAGATAGACGTCATCACCTTCGCCACCATTCAAGGTGTCATTACCAGCACCCGCATACAGAATATCATTGCCATCACCACCATACAGATAATCATCACCCGCACCGCCATCAAGCAAATCGTTGCCATCGCCGCCATCGAGGTGATCATTGCCAATGCCGCCATACAGGGTATCATTGCCCATGCCACCATACAGGTGATTATTGCCATCACCACTATACAGATAATCGTCACCCGCGCCGCCATAGAGCCAATCATTACCAGCGCCGCCATCAAGATGGTCGTTGCCGTCACCGCCATCGAGGTGATCATTACCAGCACCGCCGTTGAGCGTATCGTTGCCGTCGCCGCCATATAGGCGATCATTGCCGTCATCACCGTCCAGATAATCATCGCCAGCGCCACCATCAAGGCGATCATTGCCAGCACCGCCGTTCAGGACATCATTACCATCAGTACCATAGATGATCTTCATACCTCTCCCCCTCATCTGCGTTGATAAATACTGGCAAAATCGGGGTTTAATACCAACACCCTACCTCACCAAGACCTGTTGAAGTCGCGCTTAGTATTGGGGGGGGTCTGGTGGAGTCACTGTCTATTTAGTAACTGATGTTACATAAGAGATACAAAAATCAAGAGCCATAACCATCGGGCTGATCTACGCCCTGACGTTGAGAAAAGTTTGAAGCGACTGAACTTAAAAATTTTTTGTAGCACTGCTGGACAGCATCAACCGCAAGAGTAAGGATGGGTAAGCACTTGTGCAAAAATTTACCGTTCGCGCTGAGCCTGTCGAAGTGCTGTAGCAGCAATGGTTCGTCAGGCTCACCATGAACGAAAACCTAAGTTATTTATACGTTAATTTATTTAAACGGAATGGTATTAGTCCGCTTTATGTTTGGCACTCAACGATGGATTTCCTGCGTCAGCCCATCCTACGAGACTAAAAATCCTTCATTTAGGACAACGAATGACAACTAAACGAGCTATTTTTCCCGCAGCGGATTTAGGCGTGATAACGCTTTGCCGAGCATGGTCTCTGGTTGTTTATGTGGATTTAAGGCATCAACCATGAGGTTATTACCCGCTGTTTGCTCTAAGTTAATAATAATTTGCCGCATTTCTTCGGGAAGTGGCACTTTTTTGCCTTGGTTACCCACCATCACCACTATCGCCTCCCCTGTTGCCACAACGCCTTTTTGTTGTTGGCTAAAAATGACATATTCCATTCTAAAACCCGAAGCACGCAACTCAACAACACGCGCACCCACTTCTAACTCATCGGGATAACTAATCGATACTAAGTAACGACAACTATTGGCAGCAACCACAGGACTCATGACATCAAGATGGTCTAATGCACCAATGGCTTGCAAATAACTGATGCGCACGCTTTCATAATAGCGGTAATAACTGGCGTTATTGACATGGCCAAAAGCATCCATTTCTCCCCATGCCACAGTTTGTGGCTGGACAATGGAAAACTCACTCAAGTTAATTTTGCTCATTATTGTGCCTACGGTAGTGGTAAATTGGGCAAAGGCTTAACCACTAATTGATTAAGACCTGCAATTAAATAATGTGATGCTTCGGGGTCGTTGAGATGTTGGAGTAAACGCACATACTCGGCATAAGTTTCGGTGTTTTTGTGCAGGCTTAGGCTGTGTTCAAAGTAGGCTTTTGCCTCTGACCATTGGCGATTTTGCAAACTTAGGCGACCTAAAGTTAGTAATAATACAGGGCTTTGCGGATGTTTTTGCAGCCAAGCCAAGGCATATTGCACACTGGTTTCGGGTTGAGAGTGACGAATACGGCCATACAATTCAACCAAACCGTTATGCCATTGTTGGCGAATACTGACGCGAAGCAATTCTTCGGCCTCTTCTTCAAAACCAATTGTCATTACCGCTTCGGCGTAGCTATGAACAACATCCATATCGTTTTGAATAAATGTCGGTAATGTTCCCCAAAAATTACGCAAGCGTTTTAAGGTGGCGACTTTATCAACCCGACCGCCAGTTTGTGCCAACCATGACAAACTGTGTTGATAGGCTTCTTTTAATAAACTACTGACTTCAACTTTTGCTAAGGTTTTTGACAATAACGGCAACAACTCCATGATTTCTTGCCAAGACTTTAAGTTAATGAGTGTTTTTAATAATAGTTCGGCAATAACTCGCTCTTTGCGGTCGTGGCTGTACAGTGTTTTTAAGCTGCTAATGGCCGCTTCCCACTGCCCTGAAGCAATCCATAAGCGTGCGCGCGTCAGATGAATGGTTAAACGATTGGCCGATGTTTCTGCCAACACCAAATAATCTTCTGCCCGTTGTAAAGCCAATTGGGCTTGTGCGGCTTGGCAGGCAGCGAGATAGGCAGGCAAACTATCGTTAGCCAGTTGCGCCGATAGTACAAACATTTTTTCGGCACGCTTAAAGTCGTCCACCGCCATCAACATTAGCCCATTACTTAACGCTGACTGTGCACGATAATGGCGTCGTTGACCTAGCCATTTGCTCACTAAGGCGCGTAAACCAAAAACGCCCAGTAGCAGCTCTAGTGCTATTGCCGACAGTACAGAAGCCACAATGAGCACTATCACCGCTAACATCAAACTCATTTCTACGGAGCTTTGTTGCCATGCAATCAAAACATAACCACTATCGGCCAAAAACAACCAGCCTAAAGCTCCACCCAATAACAAGAACAGTAGTACTGCCAACAGTTTCATCATGGTTGAACTACCTGTGCTGCTGACTCTGCGGGTTGGTCGTCAACAGGGGTAAACAATGTCGCTAACACCTGCTGAGTATGGCTCAAGGTCGGCACGGGCACTTCAATGGCAATAGTTTGTAAGTCTTTCGTTTCCGTCAAAATAGCGGCATATTGGGGATTGAGCTGCTGATAGTCGCTGAGTAACTGTTCGACTTCACTTAAACTTTGCTGATAACGCTGACTTTGCTGCGCCCATAATGCTAACTGCGCCTGACTCAAGGCCAAATAGACATTTTGCTGTAATAACCAGCGTTGGTCTTGTGCCAGCAACGGCTGCACAGGTTTATCATAATGACGAACGACGATTAACTGACGAAATGCCGACCAACCTTTTGCCCACATCGAGGCATCACTTGCTGGCACAGACTCCGCCAAACCCGCTTGGGTAATTTCGTGGCGTGATGGCGCAGCATATTGATTTGCTTGCTTTTTTAGGGCATCCAAACGTAGCGAAATACCTGCTTTATCAATTTGTTGGGCGGTCACTAAAGCCAGTTTATCGGTAGCAATGGCAGCACGTAGCGCTAACAAATCGGCATCGGCATGATCGGCTAAAAGTTTATCGGCGACCGCTAATAATATTTCTGCGGAAGCAATATCACCTTGTAATAACAGTTGTTGCTCCGCCAATTCGACATAACGAGCGACTTGTTTTGCCAACCATGCGCGACGTTGCTCTGGCTCTAGCCCGACTTTAAGCTGCGTCACTTGCGCCCCGAGTGCGTCCACTTGTTGATGCAACGCTGTATTTTCATTCGCGCTACGCAATTGACTCTGTTGTAACTGCTTAATTTGTTGGGATAGCTCTTGAAAGTGTGCCTTTTCGCGGTCTTTATAACGCACACCATTATGATACAGCACATAACTGGCAATAGCGGTAATCACCGCAAGAATCAAACCCACACGTCCCCACACCCCGAGTTTTAAGGTAATTTTGGGGAACACTTGAATTGGTTGACGGGTTTGGCTCATATTTATATCTTCTATGCTTTTATCTTAGGACTTACGCGGTTATCGCTTATTGGTTCACATTTCAGCCGCTTGAGGCGGCCTTATGTTCACAAAACGCGCTAATCGCGGTGCGATGCGTAAGTCTTGATCTTCGATGCGCTGTCGCGCTCAATCAATAGCACGCTTTGAACAATTTCGCCATGCTAACACGGCATGAATGATGGCTTCTGGGCGCGTACCGTTGGCGATAATACACGTCTTTAAGCCTGCATTCTCTGCCAACATCGCCAAACGCGGACTAATGACTAACGGGATAATGTCCTTGGCGACTGCTCCTGCAATACTTAACCAATGCTGTAAACTTTCACCACTGGTCAAAATAACCACATCGGGTAAACCTTGCCCTATTATTTGTTGCCAAAGATTCGGTGTTTCGGGCGGCAAACAACGGCGATATAACTCGACATAATCCACCCGCACACCTTGATTATCTAAGTGTTCACGGACTAGGTTACGGCCACCTTCACCGCGTAATACCAATAAGCGGTCGCCTGTGTGTAACTGTTGAAAAACAGGCAAGCGCAATAAACCCTCGCTGCTTTCTTCGGTGGGCACAAGGGGATTTAATAAAGCTTGGCGCAACACGTGTGCGGTACTTTCGCCAACTGCCAACCAATCAACGGCAACTGGCCATTGCGGCCAATAATCGGC
>JBKJUH010000290.1:0-10710 GCA_046590075.1 Agitococcus sp. | reverse complement strand
CGTTTTCTTTGACTTGCTCTTGAGTTAACGGTTTACGCGTGACATTTTTGCCTGTGGGGTCGCCAATCATGCCTGTAAAATCACCAATCAAAAAGATGACTTCATGGCCTAAATCTTGAAATACACGAAGTTTATTGATTAATACGGTATGACCCAAATGCAAATCAGGCGCAGTCGGGTCAAAACCCGCTTTGACACGTAACGGCCTACCCTCTTTTAATTTCGCGAGTAATTCGTTTTCTGAAATGATTTCTTCGGTTCCACGTTTAATAAGTGCAAGTTGCTGTTCAGGTGTCATGACAATTTTCGCTACAATGGCTTAAGAATTGGCTCTATTTTAATGAGAAAATGGCAATGGATGAAATTTATTTAGGTTTAATGTCAGGAACAAGTTTAGATGCGATTGATGTAGTTGCCGTTTGCTTTGAGCCTACGCTACGCTTACTTGGCACACAGTCCTTATTATTGCCTAGCGAGATACGTCAAGAGGTATTGGCACTCACTCAACCCAACAACAATGAAATAGAACGTTTAGGGTGTGTGGATGTATTATTAGGGCAACTATTTGCAGACTGCGCTAATCAATTATTAAACAAATTAGATTTAGCACCTTCACAAATTACCGCCATTGGAAGTCATGGACAAACGATTCGCCATCGTCCACTTAATGATGTGCCTTTTACTCTGCAAATTACCGACCCTAATGTGATTGCCGAACAAACAAAAATTACCGTAGTGGCTGATTTTCGTCGGCGAGATGTGGCGGCAGGCGGTCAAGGCGCACCGTTAGTGCCAGCTTTTCATGCTGCGATTTTAAGAGACGAAAACATTAATCGTGTGGTACTTAACTTGGGCGGCATGGCTAATATTACCGTTTTACCCGCAGAATTAACTCAATCTGTTTATGGTTACGATACGGGGCCAGCCAATGTATTAATGGATGCGTGGTGCCAGCGTGTTTTAGGTGAACCGTTTGATAAATATGGTAAGTGGGCGGCAAGCGGTAAAATCATTGAGCCTTTACTGAAAGAATTACTGGCTAATGCTTTTTTTGCTAAATCACCGCCTAAAAGTACAGGCCGTGAAGATTTTCATCTTGATTGGTTATTACATATTCTCCGAAATTATGAAGGCATGAATAATGCTGATATTCAAGCAACCCTGTTAGAACTCACCGCACAATCTGTCGTTGATGCCGTTAATAATGTCGGCTTTAAACAAGGGGAGCTGTGGCTCTGTGGTGGGGGTGCGTACAATACCGAATTAAAAAACAACCTAGCAAGGAAGTTACCCCATTTTACCCTGCGCGATACCATTGATGTTGGTATTGCCCCCACTTGGGTTGAAGCTAGCGCATTTGCATGGTTGGCCTATCGTACGATACATCATCTGACTGGCAATTTAGCGGCGGTGACTGGAGCACGGGGTGAACGTATTTTGGGAGGGATTTATCTGGCCTAGTTTGAGATAAGCACTACCGCCTAAGTTTCTTTACCTTTTCCGCTCATGGTGAGCTTGTCGAACCATTGCTGCTATAGCACTTCGACAGGCTCAGTACGAACGGTAAATTTTTGCGTAAGTGCTTAGAAGTCTCAAGGACTAACAAATGATGTTAGTCCAACACTTAGACTAGACCGAAAACGAAGAGCCACAACCACAGGTTGTTGTGGCATTAGGGTTTTTGATGAGGAATTGTGAGCCTTGTAAACTCTCGACATAATCGACTTCTGAACCGACTAAGTATTGAAAACTCAAAGAATCCACCACCATCGTCACATCTTCATTGGTAAAAATGGTGTCGGTTTCATTGGCTTTTTCATCAAAGGTAAAACCATAAGAAAAGCCTGAGCAACCGCCTCCTGTAATATAGACGCGCAGTTTAAGCTCGGGGTTTTCTTCACCTTCGCGCAATTTACGTACTTTGGCTGCCGCACGATCCGTTAAACTCATGGCTTGAGTAAGATCAGACATGGAATAAGCCTCAATTTAGTTGACTAAAACACTAGGGTATTATCTAAAGAATTTGTGGTTACGTCAACCAACAAAAAAGCCCAGCCGAAGCTGAGCTTTTTATCAGTGCAGGATTAAAACGAAGTTTATTCGTCTTTTAATGCACATTCAAAGCTGGCTGGATCATGTTTGCAACGTACTTTCTTCAACAAGCCCAACATCTTTTTGTCGTAAATGCCGTCCGCTGCCAAGGCAATACGTGACTCGCGCATTAACTTGATATAACCAGGCTTATCGGCTTCAAGAACATCCATCCAGTATTTGGGTGCAATGTCTTTTTCGGTTTTTTCAATCGTTTTGAACGCTTTGTCGATTTGCGTTACTACATACTCACGGCTTTTTTGACCAAAACCCGCTGGGAATTTTTTCGGGTCAATAATGATGTTGGCTGTGATTTGTACGATTGGGAAACGAATAATCGCGCCTTTAGTACCTAAACCTTTGTACAACTCTAAAGGCTTAATAGCGATGGCAGGTGCAGCAACAACATCAACCTGACCATTGTTAAATTTACCCGCAAAGTTGGTAATATCGGAAGCAACAGGTTGCGCACCGATTTTTTGTACCATTTTCGCTTGTGATTTATCGTAGTCCAATACCGCAATCTTTTTGCCAGAAATTTTCGACAAGTTATTGATTGCGCGGTCATTAACTAACAAATAACCTGCACCTAAAGGCATAATACCCACAACTTCATAGTTGCCGCTGGTCATATTGCCCGCAATTTTTGGGCTGCTTAACAAAGTCAAGACATCACGCATTTGGGCGTAAGTCGTGATTGCACCAATGGAGTCGATACTGCCTGTAAAGGTATTGAATTGGCGACCACGCAAACCTGTCAAACTGATACCATCACATTGACCTGCTTTAAAGTCTTCAGCAACAATACGTTCGTCGGTATAAGCTTTTAATTCGACATCTGCACCCCATTTGCTGGCCATCAACGCGTAGTCTTTCATTAAGGCATAAATATCACCTTGTGTGCCCAACAAGTCGAATACACAGATTTTTTGTTTTGCTTCTGCGACTGGGCTTAACATCACACCTGCAACAAGCATAGTTGCTGCAAAATGACGGCTCATGCCCGATACGTTAATTTTTTTCATAGTTTACCCTTGTTCTCGGTTTTGGATACAAAATACAAAGCCCAAAGTGGACTTGCGATATTTTAGCTGACAAAACGCTATATTAAATAGGCTTATATCGGCTGGCTTGGTTGTCTTAAGTTAACCTTAGCGTACGTTTTCTATTTGTTATGTGTTAATAGTGTATTAACTATATGAGTGTAGCGTTTTTTTATCTTAAAAAATCATCAATTATCACTTTCTACACAAAAAAAAGGGCGGCGAGGAGCCACCCCAAAAGAGGGTTCTTTTGTGCAACTCCAAAACTGGAGTTGCTTTACAACTTCACCACTTAAATAGAATTAAGCAGCTTTACGCTTTTCGCCCGCAGCAACTAAGTCACCAAACAACTTTTGGGCATCGGCTTTCAATTTTTCGGCATCAGCTTTTAATTTGTCAGCTTCGCTTTTGACGTCGCCTTTCAATTTATCCGCTTCAACTTTTAAGGTTTCAACGACACCAACAACCACTAAAACAACTTTTTTGTCGGTTGCCGCTTGTTCACCACGTACTGCCTGACCAGCAGCCAAGAACTTGTCGTATTGTTTTTGGCTTTCTTCTTCAACCTTGGCAATTACTTCTTCTACTTTGGCTACAACACCAAAGCCAGCTAAAGTCACTTGGTTGCCCAAATCTTTAACACGGTCAACCAAGCTGATTTCTGCTTCGGTTTCAGCAACTTGTTTTAACTCGCCCATGACTATCTCCAAAAATTTCTACACACGAAAATCCATGTTGTCACCATCGGGCAACAACCCATGAGCGCATTATAGAAACTCAATTATCATCACAAACCATTTATTGTCTGACAATAAAACAGGATTTACTGAATTTCTACCTATGTCTGACAATATTCTGATAAACGGTAGAAAATACATCATACTTGCCCGTTTAGAGTGCCATTTTATTTGGCAAAGAAGCGGCAACTTCGGCAATACGCGCTTGTAAACCTTCATATGTTGCCGCAGTAATGGTGATATGGCCTAATTTGCGCCCTACTCGCTCCGATTTTCCATATAAATGCAAGTGAGTTTCGGGGATAGCCAAAATAGCGTCAGTTTGTGGATGTTTGCCAATAATATTGATCATGGCACTGGGACGAATGGCTTCTGTTGAACCTAATGGCAAACCTGCAACGGCACGCATATGATTTTCAAACTGCGAGCTGACTGCGCCTTCAATACTCCAATGTCCTGAGTTATGAACGCGTGGCGCGGTTTCGTTGGCATATAAACCATTAGGCGTATCAAACAGCTCTAACGTTAGGACACCTACATGATTTAATTCATGGAGAATTTGAGTGATGTAGTATTCGGCTTGTGCTTGGGTTGCGGCACTGACGTGTGGCGCAGGGACAATCGAATGCGACAAAATACCTTGATGATGGGTATTCCAAGCCAAAGGATAACAACGTGTTTCGCCTGATTGACTACGCACCGCAATAATAGACAGTTCGCGCTGGAAAGTGACAAATGCTTCGGCCATTAACGGCGCAGCCTGACCCAGCTCTGACCATGCTTGCGTGCTTTCATCTGCATGACGCAGAACAAATTGGCCTTTACCGTCATAACCGCCCATAGTGGTTTTAATGACTAACGGCAAACCCAACTCAGTAATGGCTTGGCTTAAATCTTCGGCCGAATTGACTTCAACATAAGCTGCCGCAGGAATGTTGAGTTGAGTAAATAATCGTTTTTCGTTTAGGCGATTTTGCGAAATAGCTAAAGATTTGACACTCGGATAAACAGGCTTGTGTGCGGCAATACGTTCGACCCATGCCACTGGGATGTTTTCAAATTCATAGGTAAAAACATCAGCACTGGCAATAAACGCATCCAAACTTTCTGGGCTGGCTTGTTTATCGCCAAATAACCGACCTAAGGGTGCAGATGGGCAATCAGCGGCGGCATCATAAAAGCTGAAACGCAAATTAAAGGGATAACCTGCTAAGGCCATCATCCGTCCTAATTGACCGCCACCAAAGACTCCAATTTTCATAGCACAACCCCTGGAATAGGCTGGGCTAAGACTTTATCGGTTTGTTGTTGGCGAAAATCATCAATCGCGGTTAAGAATTCGGGATATTGTCCTGCTAAAATTTGTGTTGCCAATAATGCGGCATTGGTTGCGCCTGCTTTACCGATGGCTAAGGTGGCAACTGGCACACCCGCTGGCATTTGCACAATCGACAACAGGGAATCTAAACCATTTAAGGCTTGTGATTGCACAGGCACACCCAATACAGGTAGTGAGGTTTTAGACGCACACATACCCGGTAAATGGGCGGCGCCGCCTGCACCTGCAATAATCACCTGTATACCTCGGCCACGTGCGGCATCGGCATAAGCAAACAGTTTATCAGGTGTTCGATGGGCGGAAATGACTTCAGCTTCAAAAGGTACGCCTAACGCGCGCAAGGTATCTGCAGCATGTTGCATGGTTGCCCAGTCCGATTGCGACCCCATAATAATACCGACTAAAGGCGATGCCACTGTTGCTGTCATCACAAAACTTCTCTGCAAGGTTAAAATGAATGCCGCTTAAAGCAGTGCGATTCATTATTGGTTAAAAAAGCCGACTATTTTGGCGAAATAATCACGGTTGGCCAAGTATTAAACGCATTATTTTGTATTTATAGGCGTTTTTTAGTATCGAAACATCAAATAAATAGATTCAAGCAAACTAATACCAATAGAGTTTGCACCGTGATAGCCATAATGACGGACTTCCCACAATAATAGGACTTACGCGGCTATCGCTTATTTGCGACAATAGCTGACCTTTATACAGTATAGAACGATTATGAAAGCGATGTTTTCGCTGTTTTGGCAAGCATTAACCTTTAAGCGCAGCCCAGAAGATGTTCCCTATTCCATCAAGCTCTTTATCGTCGTAATTATGGTAAATCTCGGCTTGAGTATGGCAGGTGAACTGCTGAATAGGTCGGGACATATAAATATGGCGATTACTATTCCGATATTTTCGGTGTCGGTCGAATTAGTGATGATGTCGTTATTTCTGCACATGAAAGGCGTGTATAACCGCTTAGTGCAAACCGCGACCACTATATTTGGTGGCGATATCTTATTAACCTGTATTACGGTGCCGTTACTTGCTTTTGCCTTGAGTTTGCCCAAAGGCTCGCCTTTATTAGGCTTTTTTGGCTTGCTCGAAGTGGTGATTTTGGGTTGGAGTTTGGGCTTTCGTGCCTTTGTTTATCATCGCGCCATGAATATCGGTTTAGTTCAGGCCAATATGTTTGCCTTGACCATTTTTTTATTAACCACGGTCGTCACCGTGAAAGCATTCCCCGAATTATTGACGCAAGCACAAACGGCTGCGGCTAAATCTTCAAAGTCTCCTTAGGAAAAAATTATGCATATTCATATCTTAGGTATTTGCGGCACATTTATGGGTTCGTTGGCGGTTTTAGCTAAAAACTTAGGTCATACCGTCACAGGCAGTGATGCCAATGTCTATCCACCCATGAGTACCCAACTGGAAGCTCAAGGTATTACTTTAATGCAAGGTTATGACGCTGAGCATTTACAGCCTCGTCCTGATTTGGTGATTGTTGGCAATGCCATGAAACGTGGCATTCCTGCGGTGGAATATGTGTTAAATGAAGGTATTCCTTATACCTCTGGCCCGCAATGGTTGGCGCAATTTGTGTTGCAAGGTCAACACGTGCTTGGCGTTGCAGGCACACACGGCAAAACAACGACAACCACCATGCTGGCATGGGTGTTAGAACAAGCAGGTTTAGAACCTGGTTTTTTGATTGGTGGTGTGCCGAAAGGGTTTGAAGCCAGTGCGCGTTTAGGCGGTGGACAGTATTTTGTCGTGGAAGCCGATGAATATGACTCTGCATTTTTTGATAAACGGTCTAAGTTTGTCCATTACGCGCCTAAAACTGCCATTTTGAATAACTTAGAATTTGACCATGCTGATATTTTTGATGATTTAGCCGCGATTCAAAAACAATTCCATCATTTAGTGAGAACGATTCCAAGTTCTGGCCGCATTATTGTGCCTGCTAACGACAGCAACTTGGCCGACACTTTAGCCAAAGGTTGTTGGACTCCTGTTGAAACCACAGGCATTCAACCGACGACGAGCGATTGGCAAGCACAATTATTAAGTGAAGATGGCTCTCATTTTGCCGTTGTTTATCAGGGGCAAACCCAAGGTGAAGTCAGTTGGGGCATGACAGGTCAACACAGTGTTTATAATGGTATTGCGGCGATTGCGGCGGCTCATCATGTCGGAGTGGATATTAACATCGCTTGTGCTGCGCTAACGGCATTTGATGGCGTAAAACGTCGCATGGAGTTAATTGGCGAAGTGAACGGCATCAGTGTTTATGATGATTTTGCCCATCACCCTACTGCTATTAAAACCACGCTTGAAGGTTTACGCAAAAAAGTCGGTAGCCGTAAAATTTGGGCGATTATTGAACCTCGCTCGAATACTATGCGTATGGGTACACATAAAGACAACTTGGCACAATCCGCCAGTGCTGCCGACCAAGTGATTTGGTATCAGCCAGCGGGTTTAGATTGGGATTTAAGCCCTGTGATTGCCGCGTCTTCTGTACCTGCGCGTGTGGCACAAACCATTGATAACATTATTGAAGAAGTGTCTAGCCAAGCAAAATCGGGCGATGCTATTGTCATTATGTCGAATGGGGGTTTTGGTGGCATTCATGGTAAGTTGGTGGATGCGTTGAAGGCTAGGTTTGAATCATAATCTTGCCAATAAGCACTATGGCAAAATTTACCGTTCATGGTGAGCCTGTCGAACCAATGGCACAGAACACTTCGACAGGCTCAGTACGAACGGTAAATCTTATGCCCAGTTAATTACTACAGAAAATTCGTACAAAAATAACATCGGCGTGGAGAATCGGTACTCATCCAACTCCACATTTTACAAAAGCCCATCACAGTCTAAATACTTTCATGCTATAGCTAAACACACCTCCCACTCCTTGAGACGACTATGTATAACCCCATTTTTGCAGCGGATGCTTTAGCCATCACTTCCAGCAAGTCTGCTAATTTTCCTTTATCTTTTGAAATTATCAAAGACAACCACCAACATGCCTTACAAACAACATGGCAAGTATTACAAACACTTGGGCAAGCGATTGATGATTATCATGCCACTCATGGCAAGTTAATACTGTGTCAATTTAAAGAAGATATTAAAGCGGAAGAAGGTGTATTTTCTTTTCGACGTCAGGATGATGGAAAAATTGCTTTATCTGTTGCTGTCGGCGTTGAGTTAGTGTTTGATTTTCAAAGCCATTTTTGGGAGCGATTAGAAGCCATCGCCATCACTCTCGATTTTTTGCAAAGCTTATGCGTGACACAACATGCGTTATCGTTAGATGTTCATTTAGGTGCAGTCATATTAGCTGCTAACAAACAATAAAGGCGCATTACGCGCCTTTATTTTCATCTAGCCAAGCACGCTTATTGTTTAGCGGCTTCAATAGACTTTAGGATTTCTGCTTTCGCAGATTCCATGTTTTCCCAACCCGTGATTTTGACCCATTTGCCTGGTTCTAAATCTTTGTACCGAGTAAAGAAATGTTCGATTTGCTTAATTAACAACTCTGGCAAGTCGGTGTATTCTTTGACGTTTTTGTAGATCGGTGTCAGTTTGTCGTGTGGTACAGCAATCAATTTTGCGTCAATACCCGACTCATCTTCCATATTCAACTTGCCAACTGGGCGGCAACGAATCACCGAACCTGGTGCTACTGGATATGGCGTGACTACCAATACATCTAACGCATCGCCATCTTCTGACAAAGTATTAGGAATATAGCCGTAGTTTGCTGGGTAGAACATCGCTGTACCCATAAAACGGTCAACAAACAACGATTCTGTTTCTTTGTCGATTTCGTATTTGATAGGGTCAGAATTAGCAGGAATTTCAATCACGACATAAATATCGTGTGGTGCATCTTTGCCAGGAGGAATGTTGTTATAGCTCATGATGTTCTCTGTAGTGAAAAACGTGGGACATTATACGCTGGTTAAAAATTACTGCACTAGTTCTTGTTCAGTAAAAATGCCATCAAATAGCAAGGTGGACAAATAACGTTCGGCAGAGTCGGGTAAAATCACGACAATGGTTTTATCGGCATTCTCAGGTTTGGCTGCTAATCGGGCTGCGGCACAGACGGCTGCACCACAAGAAATACCAGCCAAAATGCCTTCTTCGCGCATTAAACGGCGCGCATAGTCAATGGCTTCATCGTTACTGACCACTTCCACACCATCCACCAAACTTAAATCCAAATTTTTAGGTACAAAATTCGCGCCTATACCCTGAATTTTATGCGCTGCTGGCGTTAAGGATTGCCCACTTAACGTTTGGCTTATTAACGGTGAAGCGGCAGGCTCCACAGCAATCGACTGAATGGCTTTGCCTTGAGTCAATTTTATATAACGAGAAACACCCGTTAATGTGCCCCCTGTACCGACACCTGCAACAAAAATATCGACTTCGCCGTCGGTATCCTGCCAAATTTCTGGGCCAGTGGTTTGTTCATGAATAGCGGGATTAGCGGGATTTTCAAACTGTTGCGGCAAAAAATACTGCTCAGGATTGCTGGCGCGAATTTCTTCGGCTTTATCAATTGCCCCTTTCATGCCTTTGGCTGGGTCGGTCAACACGAGGGTTGCCCCTAAAGCCTTGAGGATTTTTCGACGCTCAATACTCATGGAAGACGGCATAGTGAGTGTTAATGGATAACCTTTGGCTGCGGCAACATAGGCTAACGCAATGCCCGTATTACCTGACGTTGGCTCAACAATTGCCATGCCCGCACGTAACGCACCACGCTGTTCGGCATCCCACACTAAATTCGCACCAATTCGGCATTTAACGGAATAGGCAGGATTACGACCTTCAATTTTGGCATACACTTTTGCATGGCCACCGACGACACGATTTAATTTCACTAATGGTGTGTTGCCAATGGATAAGGCATTATCTAGATAAATTTTTGCCATTTTTTTGTCTCTTTTTTAACGTAAACTACGTTGAACATACGGCAGGCTAACCGCCTACCTCCTATTTAATGATGTGCATCCGTCATCATTTTGTACTTTCGCTGTTTTAGATGCACTTTGCAACGAACAATTCGCTCTATCCTTAGATTGATTAGGAACATCACAGCATGACGCTTTTAACGCAAACCGCGTTGTTTTTAGGTGCGGCTTTATTCATTGTGCCACTTTGTCACCGCTTTGGCCTCGCAACCGTTTTGGGCTACCTGATTACGGGCATTATTATTGGCCCTAATTTGCTCAACTTAGCAGGTAATGCCGAAACGGTGCTGCATTTTGCTGAGTTTGGCGTTGTTATGCTGTTGTTTTTAATTGGTTTAGAGTTAGAGCCATCACGGTTATGGGTACTCAGACGCTCCATTTTTGTCTTGGGAGGCTTGCAAGTCTTAGTGACTGGCTCGTTATTTACAGGGCTGGGTTTGGCCATTGGTTATAACCTGACTGTCAGTGCCATTGCAGGTTTTGGCTTGGCGATGTCCTCCACCGCTTTT
>JBKJUH010000152.1:0-5309 GCA_046590075.1 Agitococcus sp. | reverse complement strand
TTTTCACACGGTACAGACTGAATATCGTGACGGTCACTCTCAATATCAATTGTCCGAAAGCGCTATGTCGATTGATGATGCTTTGCGTGATTTCACCTTAACGTGGGTCGATGCTCATCATAGCGGTTGGGAAAACAACGAAGGCGGTGACGGCACGATAACGATTCATGTCGCTGAAAGCCGTTTTCAATTGGCTCATTCGGAGTGTTATGTGGAGCGTAACGATTATGCCTACTCTTTGTAATAACGCTGAGAAAGCCATTCATGTGTCTTTAGGAGCTTATGGTCGTTTGCCGCATCTTCAAGCGATTGAGTTGGCCTTAGCTCATCCACCTTTCGAGCCATTCTTAGGGGAGTTATCGACGACAAAGCTGCAACTGTGCCCACAAAATCGCGGCAGGATTACAGTGGATATGGCCATTCAATTGCGGCGTGATTACCCTAATGTGGAGTGGCGGTGTCATGCCAATGTCCACATTGAGGAGCAAGCACGGATTGTTGATATTGCTGATTGGCCGCATGAGAAAGCATGGTTTCGGCAAATGGCTCAAGTATCCAGTGCTTTACATGCCCCTGCTTATACGGCTCATGCAGGCAAGCGAGCCAAAGCAACGGTCTCGGACGTATTGTACGATGTCTTAGACATTGAGCAATTGTTTGGTGTGCCTGTCGGTATCGAAGGCCATTACCCAACGCCTCACGATACGTGGCTGATTAGTACATGGCAGGAATACCGTTTATTGCTGGAGTCAGGTGTGCATTACGCGTTGGATTTATCACATCTCAACATCTTGGCGATGCAGACGCGCTATATCGAATGGCATTTGGTGCATGAGTTATTAGCCAGTCCAAAGTGTTTGGAAGTCCATGTCAGTGCCAACGATGGTTGTAGCGATCAGCATCGACTATTGCAAAATTTGACATGGTGGTTGCCATTACTGGCGCAGGCACATCCAAAGACTGTGATTTTCAGCGAAGGAAAGCAAACCTCTTGCCTTCTTTAATCAATCATCTTTTTGACGTTTGCGGCCACTCGGCAGGATTGGCAAGGCGACAGCATCATCGGCTGGCTGCTCAAAAAAGGCTGTAATTTCTGTATCCAGTGCGTGCGCAAGTCGTTCCAATACGTTGACGGTGGGATTTTCCATGCAACGTTCTAGGCGGCTGACATAGGTGCGGTCTATGGCTGCATCAACGGCTAACGCTTCCTGGGAGACTCCGCGTGTCACTCGTATTCGTCTCAGGTTCCAGGCAACCAATTCTTGGGCATTCATGCTGCTTACTTAATCAGCATGAGGACTATCTATCCACGCACTATAGTCACGTATTAGAATATAACCCTGCGATGATGTGACCACTCAAAGGATCACGCCATCCTTCATCACTCTTAAAAAGGAAACTTTCATGTCTATTCAGACGTCTGTGATTTCAAACACCCTTCCCTTGCGCCACTCCATGCGTCGCTTCGCAAAGACTCGTACTGTATGGATCAGCACTGGATTCGGCGTTTTTTGCGCTTGCTTTTTGGCTGGCTGCGGTTCTTCTCCCATTGAAGTAACTATCGAAACCAAGGACAACCCTGTCTCTGAAGGCGAGATGACCTATCTAGTCGTAACTTCCAAGGTGGACGAAGTTCAGATCAAGGCAATTACGGCGAATCGAGGGAATTGCAAGATTCTGAGCTACCACGGAAACCCGCATCTAAAATTTGGAACTCAATTAAAAGCTCTCATGTTTTGCAATGGAAACCCAATCCAAGAAGCGGAGGTCGAGACCAACACTGAAAAATACTCCTACACTTTTTGATCAACGAGAGTATCGCCACCATGTCTAGTATTGCTGATTTAAAAGATGCCATTGCCTGTAAAACCCTGACAATGGCATTACTCACTGTCGCCACTGCGGGTCTCTACCCGTTGCTGTGGCTGTACCGAAACTATCGGGTGATTGATGAAGTCACCCATGTCAAAACCGCTACTGATACCTTCATCATCTGGATTGCTGTGTGTATCGGCATCGGTGGCATGATGATGCGTAGCGAAGACGACACCAGCGTCGGGTTTGGCCTGTTGATCAGCTTGGTTTCGAATATTCTGTATATCGTCTGGGCCTTCAAGGCAAAGTCGGCACTCGAGGAATATGCACTGCGGGAATACAAGGTGGACTTGCGAATGAACGCCTTTTATACCTTTGCACTTAACGTCTTCTACATTAACTTCACCATCAACAGCCTGCCAGATGCACTACGGCGACAACAGATTCTGGCGGGTGGGCAACCCAGTTGACCGCTCCCTGAGTTAACTGACCCTGCTTCGTACTGCCAACGATTCGCGTTGTTTTTCCACGGCAATCCGTATCAACTTACCTGACCACACAAACCCCGCTGCGCTTCGGCCAGCGGGGTTTGTGTTTTTGGGATAGTCACATTCGCACTGACATTTACCTATCCACGTTATCTTCTTTATTAAAGGTCATGACATCATGAATAACCTTCCATTGACGCTGCCTCAAAGAAAAGCCCTGACGCATCAACCGCTGCGTTTGGTTTCCACTAAAACCCTGAGCAGAGATGCTTGGCTTAACGTCCGTAAACAAGGCATTGGTAGCAGTGATGCTGCCGCTGCTGTTGGGTTAAATCCTTATCAATCACAACTGGAGTTATGGCTGATTAAAACTGGCCGTGATGCAGGCTTGCCGAAAGTCGATCCCAATGATGACAGTTCGCCGATGTATTGGGGCAATATCTTAGAACCGATTGTCGCTGCTCATTACACCAAACGCACCAATCGACGGGTACGTCGTATTAATGCCGTTCTACAACATCCTGATGCTGATAAATCTTGGATGTTGGCGAACTTGGATTATGCCGTTGTCGGTTCGGATGAAGTACAGATCTTAGAATGTAAAACGGCGGGCGAATTTGGTGCGCGGTTATGGCGTGATGGTGTGCCTGAATATGTGCAATGTCAGGTACAACATCAATTGGCGGTGACGGGCAAACAGGCTGCCGATGTTTGCGTGCTGATGTGTGGTCAAGAGGTACAGATTCATCGTATTGAACGGGATGATGCGCTGATTGCTCGCTTGATTGAGTTGGAGCGTACGTTTTGGCATTACGTGTTAACCGATAGACGACCTCCTGCCGATGGTTCTGATTCGGCAAGTTTGGCCTTGAAATGCCTATACCCCAAAGACTCAGGCAATACGCTGGATTTGTCGGAAGATACAACAATGACGGCGGTATTTACTGAAATCGTCAAAATTCGTGCTGACATTGCTGCCGCTGAAAAAGTGGAAGAAGTGTTGAAACAACGGATTCAGCAACGCATGGGGGATTTGAGCCGTGTTCAGTTTGAAGGTGGAAGTGTGTCATGGAAACGCAGTAAAGACACGGTCGGCCTTGATGTGCCCACCTTGTTGAAAGAACAGCCTGAGTTATTGGATCGTTATCCCCTCACCCGCTTGGGTAGTCGTCGCTTTTTGATTTCTACCACTTAGCATTTACTTTATCAATCATCAATCACTTACTCCGATTTAGGAGTGTATAAGCCTGCTCTTAGCCAACGCTGAGAGTGGGCTTTTTTCTTGGAGAATATCATGATTAAAGGTTTAGCCATTACGCCGCCGATTCTGGGGCGTATCAGTATTG
Organism: Agitococcus sp.; assembly: GCA_046590075.1. Lineage (GTDB taxonomy): Bacteria > Pseudomonadota > Gammaproteobacteria > Pseudomonadales > Moraxellaceae > Agitococcus. The sequence goes on along the minus strand of JBKJUH010000152.1, from coordinate 1,660 downwards.
GGAAGATTATCGAAAAGAATGGTAAGCGATTACCTGAAAAAGATGATCAATTTACCTTAACTTCGCAAGTACAAAACCGTGATGGTTGGGTGCTGCATCCGCTCGATGAGGAATTACGCAAGTCTTCTGCCAATGGCAAGATTCGCTGCATTCCCGTTCGGCTACTGTTTAATGATCCTGATTTAAACTTACGGGCGGAATACAGTTTGTTTGAACGGCAAACTGGGCGGCCTTTATGTGTCGGCAATGGTGAAGCCTGCAAACGATTTACGCCATCGGGTATGCAGACATTACCTTGCCCTTCGCCTGACTGTTGTGACATTGGCAGAAATGGTCAGTGTAAACCCTATGGTCGATTAAACGTCAAAGTGGGTGATGACGATGAGTTGGGTACTTTTATCTTTAGAACTACAGGTTTTAATAGTATTCGTACCCTTGCTGCACGGCTCAGTTATTACCAAGCGGTGTCGGGTGATTTGTTGGCGTGCCTGCCCTTGCAATTACGACTTCGTGGCAAAAGCACCACTCAAAGTCATCGCTCTGCTATTTACTACGTGGATTTAACGGTTCGGGAGGGAATGACGTTTGAGGGGGCTATTTTGGATGCACAGAAAATGGATTCTCGGCGTAAGGAATGCGGCTACAACCAACTGGCATTAGATGATGCTGCTCGGAAGGGATTTGAAAATGCGGCATTTGAGTTTAGCGAAGATGAAACCCCTGCCATTGTTGAGGAGTTTTATCCTGAAGTTTATGATAGTGATACGACCATTGAACCTAGCAACAAACCGACATTAAAAGACAAGCTTGAGCGAAAGACAGTCTTGACCAGCTAAAATATTAACATCCAACGTGGACGAAATTACCTTTGGTAATCCGTCCGACGTTGTACATCAGAATTGCTCAAATTCATTTTTTGTATGCAGCAGCATGGTCAGCCAAGCTCTTAGATTATATCTCGCCTTATTCAGGGCTGTGTTTTCATGAGTTGTTTTGTAATATTTTAATCAGCTCACTCGGGTTTTGGTTAATCGCTTCACAAAGCTCGACAAACTCAACAACATCAAGCTTACGATCCTTGCCCTCAATTTTGGCAACGTAAGACTGTGGTTTTCCCAATATTTTGGCTATGTCCAATTGCGTAATGTTTAATTCCTTTCTAGCCAGCACAAGAGACTCTATTAGTGCTGAGTATCTAGCTTGGTAAATCGTTTTCAAGATGAAGCCCATCAACAACGGTAATTGTTGACAGTGTTATCCTGTTTCAGGATAATCCCATTTTAGGATATTTCTTGGTCTTGTTTGGTAGTGCATAGCCAATGATGGATTTAAATATCATTAGTCAACAATAGTACGTCAAACTAAGTCGCACTCACGCTTTACATCCCTTGAAGCTAATTAGTCTAAATGACATAGTGAAAGCCCCTAAACAGGCTGGTTAAAATGAGTACAGACACTGCAAAAACAATTAAACGTCAATGGCATATCGTATTGTTTTTGGCCAATGGCAACTATGTATCTACCACCAACATCCGTGAGCATTTGGCCTCATTAGGTATAGAAGTAGAACTACGCACCATTCAACGCGACCTAACCACATTAAAACAGCATTTCCCCCTAGAGTGCCGTAAAGACTCAATGCCGCACAGTTGGCGATGGG
>JBKJUH010000126.1:0-2951 GCA_046590075.1 Agitococcus sp. | reverse complement strand
CCCATGTTTAACTCTTAAGGATGCTCTATCTTGAAACACTTTCGATTTTCTTTCATTTTTAGCTTTATCTGTCTGGGTTTATCCGCATGGTGGGGATTAACACACGGTCCAGAGGCTGGCATCAATACGATGTTTAAAGTATTGCTCATTACGGCTATTTTGGCGGTAATGGAAGTTTCTTTGTCCTTTGATAATGCGGTAGTTAATGCCTCGGTATTGCGTCATTGGGATGAGTTTTGGAAAAAGATTTTCTTAACCGTCGGTATTTTAGTGGCCGTGTTTGGTATGCGTTTGGTTTTCCCCTTGTTAATTGTGGGTGTAACCGCCGATATGAGCATGATTGAGGTCGCACAATTGGCCTTAAATGACCCTAAGTCGTATTCTGAAAAACTCTTGGCGCACCATGCCGAGATTGCTGCTTTTGGTGGTTTATTCTTGTTGTTAGTTTTTCTTAACTTTATGTTTGATGATGAAAAAGACACCCATTGGTTTCACTGGTTAGAGCATAAATTAGCGAATCTAGCAAATGTGCCTGCTATGTCGGTATTTATTTCCTTAATTGCTTTATTGGTGATGGTGAGTGCCGTTGAAGGTGAAACTAAATTGCTAGTCACTATTGCGGGTATTTGGGGCATTGTCGTGTATGTTGGTGTTAAGGCACTGGGTCATTTGCTAGAAAGCAGCAATAGTGATAGTGACGAAGAGACAAAAGCCTCTGGAGCCTCCACCAATATTGTGAAAGCAGGTATTGGCGGTTTCTTATATTTAGAAGTTTTAGATGCTTCTTTTAGTTTTGATGGTGTGATTGGTGCGTTTGCCATTACCAATGATGTAGTTGTAATTATGCTAGGTTTGGCGATTGGTGCGATGTTTGTGCGTTCGATGACGATTTATTTGGTCGACAAAGGCACGCTAGAAGCCTATATCTACCTTGAGCATGGCGCACATTATGCGATTGGTGCATTGGCCGCTATTATGTTGTTTAGCGGTACGGGTGTACATGTTCCCGAGTTACTGACGGGTTTAATTGGCGTGGCCTTTATTGCTTGGGCAGTCTTTTCGTCCATTCAACATAGCAAAAAAGAAGCAGCCGCCTAAGTTTTGTACGGTCGGCAAAAGGGTGCAATTATTTGCACCCTTTTTTTGCAAAGAAATCGGAAAAAGAGTTCAGGACTTAGGCATCGCACCGCGATTAGCGCGTTTTGCGAACATAAAGCCGCCTTAAGCGGCTGAAATGTGAGCAAATAGGCGATAACCGCGTAAGTTCTAAGAAGCCTTTGGTAACAAATCTGCTATAAATCAAGGTTTGAATAATTGGCTAAAAACGCCATATTCATTTCATAACAAACACGCTTAAAAGGATTATTACAATGGCTCTTAGCTTACAAAAAGGTGGCAATCTCAGTTTAAGTAAAACCGCGCCTAATATGACTAATATTGTCATTGGTTTAGGTTGGGATGCGCGTTCAACCGACGGCGCAGCATTTGACTTAGACGCAAGCTTATTTATGGTGGCCGATACGGGCAAAGTTCGCTCCGATGCCGATTTTATTTTTTACAACCAAGCGCGTTCAAGCTGTGGTTCGGTCGAACATACGGGTGACAATCGTACTGGTGCAGGTGATGGTGATGATGAGTCCATTAACGTAGATTTAGTGAAGGTACCTGCTAATGTCCAGCGTCTCGTTGTTGCTGTCACCATTCACGATGCCGAAGCGCGTAAGCAAAGCTTTGGTCAAATTGGCGGTGCGTTTATGCGTATTGTCAACGCCGCCGATAATGGTGAAATAGCCCGTTTTGATTTAAGCGAAGATTATTCCACCGAAACAGCCATGATTTTTGGCGAAGTCTATCGTCATGGCAGTGAGTGGAAGTTCAAGGCGGTTGGTCAGGGTTATAGTGGTGGTTTATATGCCTTGTGTATGCAGCATGGCGTAAATATTGGGTAATTTTAGTTTAATTTTTAGGTAATAACAGGAGCAGTAACATGGCGATTAGTTTACAAAAAGGCGGCAACGTCAATTTAAGCAAAGAAGCCCCAACCATGACCAAAATGTTAATTGGTTTGGGCTGGGATACACGGGCAACCGATGGCGCAGCATTTGACTTGGACGCAGTCGCGTTTGTTTTGAATAACACGGGCAAAGTGCGACAAGATAGTGACTTTATCTTTTTTAATAACAAGCAAAATGCGGAAGGTTCGGTGGTGCATGGCGGTGATAATCGTACAGGCGACGGCGATGGCGACGACGAAACCATTGAAATCGACTTTAGCAAAATGCCAGCCGATATCGAAAAAGTGGCAGTGTGTGTGACGATTTACGATGCAGAAGGCCGTAAGCAAAACTTTGGCCAAGTGTCGCGTGCTTATGTGCGGGTGTTAAATAGTGCCAATCAACAAGAAGTTGCGCGTTATGACTTGTCAGAAGATGGCTCAACCGAAGCAGCCATGATTTTTGGTGAGCTGTATCGTAATGGCGGTGATTGGAAGTTCAAAGCCGTGGGTCAAGGCTTTAAAGGTGGTTTAGGGCCGTTGGCGAGCAGTTATGGTGTTGCCGTTTAAGGTCTAAGTACTAGGTTCTGTTGATGTTTTAATTTTTGGGTTTTTTGACCAATAAAAGGTGTTTTGTAGGGTCACACCCAAGTGTGTGACCTTAAATATTGGGCAGACACATAGGTCTGCCCCTACAAAAGTCGTTATTGCACCAAATGTCAACAGAACCTAAGTTGTTGAAAAAGGCGAGATCAACTCGCCTTTTGCTTATCATAAGAGGGAATTATCATGGATTTGATTCGTGGCCAAAAAGTTAAAATCACTGATATTGTGGCTAATAATACCAATTTTAAGATTGAATTACAGATAACAGCTCCCTTCACCATCGACTTTAGTTGTTTTGGCGTTGATGCGGCTGGCAAGCTCAGTGATGAGCGTTATATGACATTTTTTAATC
>JBKJUH010000051.1:0-6903 GCA_046590075.1 Agitococcus sp. | reverse complement strand
CTGTAATGCCTGGTTTGACTTTGTGGCGTAACATATAGCCTTTAATTAATTTACGATATTGTTCATTATGGGCAACGGCATGTGGCCGAGGGCCAACAATAGACATTTGCCCTTGTAGAACATTAATAAATTGAGGGAGCTCATCTAAGGATGTGCGCCGCAAAAAGCCACCCAGAGGAGTAATACGGGTATCGCCTTTAGTGGCTTGTTTGACAACACTACCGTTATCCATGGTACTCATGGAGCGAAACTTCCACACATAAATAGGTTTGCCATCTAAGCCATAACGTAGTTGCTTAAAAATAATAGGGCCTTGAGATGTTATCTTGACAGCAAGAGCAATAATCAGCATGGGCAGAGCAATGAGACTTAAAATGACGGTGCTGACACACACATCAAAGCCTCTTTTAACCACACTATCAAAAAAAGTAAACGGTGTATCATAGATACCAATGGCAGGTAGGCCGTCAATAGAGGTTTGACGAGAGTTCATTAAGTCAAAAACAAAGACATCAGGAATGAGAAAAACATTACAGGTGCTATCACTCAGGCCATCAATAATTTTTTTTATGTTGTCTTGATCGGCCATAGACAAAGTTATATAAACACGGTCAAACTTGTTCTGCCGAGCATCTTCAATGAGCTGATCGATGCTATTAACGACAGGGTAACCGTTAATTGATTCTGTTAATGCATTAGAATCATAAAATGCTTTAATTTCAATACCCATCCACGAGTTTAGCTTAAAGCGTTCAGCAAGGCTTTGACCTAGTCGCCCTGAGCCTGCAATCACGGCATGGCGTACATTAATGCCGTGTTGCCGAAATCGTGATAAAAGCAGCCTTAACATAATGCGCCAAAAGCATAATAAAAAGCTGCTTAACACAAACCATGCAAACAGCGTATTTCTATCCGCTAAGGAATGTAAGCGATTACTGAGTGCCGATGTCATGGTGATTAAGGCAAATGTGCCGGCTAGGGCAGGCAAAACCTGAAAGACTTGTGTAGATATCTTTGCGCTACGCTGTGAGTCGTATAGACCACTGACAGACGCGGATAATTGATGAAAAATAATGGCGAATAGAAACAATACGGTCGCCGTTTGCCTCCACTCTTTATCAAAGATGGTTTCTAAGGTCAGGTTCAACGCTAATCCCAATAAGGCAACGTCGCTGAATCGATTTAAAAAGTCCAAAATTTTGTGATGAGGACTTAAAATGCTAGGAGTTGCCTGCATTTATGCTGCTCCGTAGAAACTTGATTTAGCATCGTTGCTCAAGAAACTTTAATGTTATTGCTAAGTAAAGCTGGGTATCAATATTCTAAAGTGCGGCAAGCAAACTAGCAAATGATGCAAGCAGAGGGTTTTAAGGTAAAATTAAAGCGATTAGCGATTGGGTGAGTGATGATGAGGTTAGAAACAACAAATAAGGTATTTTGGGCAGGTAATTGTGGCGGAAAAGTTCATTTTTGCTGGTTTAATCATACAGTTGTGATTAATAATAGAAAAAATATTACAAAATTTGTTGTTTGATTATTAAAGGAGATATAAATATGAAGTCTATTCAGTCTGTTGTTCTACCTGTTGCGGGCTTGGGAACACGTTTTTTACCCGCAACTAAAGCCATTCCTAAAGAAATGCTGCCTGTTTTAGATAAGCCGCTCATCCAACTGGCTGTGGAAGAAGCTCATAAAGCTGGAATTAAACAAGTGGTGTTAGTCACCAGTGCCAGCAAACGGGCTATTGAAGATCATTTTGATGTCAATTTAGAGTTGGAAGCAACCTTAGAGTCGCGTAATAAAATCGCCATGTTGGAGGCGGTACGTGCGACTTTACCTAACGGCATGACTTTGGCTGTTGTCCGTCAGCCTAAAGCCTTAGGTTTGGGTCATGCCGTCTTGTGTGCTGCTCATATTGTGGGTAATCAACCCTTTGCCGTGATGTTGCCCGATGATTTTATTGATGATACTCAGGGCAGTTGTTTGGCCGATATGGTGGCGTTATACAATCAGCAACAAGTCTTTTCACTGGCAGTTGAAGAGGTGCCGCGTGATAAAACCGATAAATATGGCGTGGTATCTTTAGACTCAGCTGACCGAATTACGGCAATGGTCGAAAAACCAAAGCCAGACCTTGCACCGAGTACTTTAGCGGTTGTTGGCCGTTATGTGTTGCCAGCAGAAACCTTTGCGGCATTACGTGAGGTAAAGGCAGGGGCGGGTGGCGAGATTCAATTAACGGATGGCATTGCCAGCTTATTAGCGAGACATGTTTTTCGGCCTCATCGTTTTAATGGCGTGCGTTTTGATTGTGGTAGCAAATTAGGCTATTTACAAGCCAATGTCGCTTTAGGATTACGTGATGCTGAAATTGGTCAATCTTTTAAAGCATGGTTAAAAACATTATAAAATAGGATGGTTGTATGACTCCTCGCACGCCGCGTTCTGAGTTGCCTGAATGGTGTTTTTTGCAAGGTAAAGCCAAAGCTATGCAGCATAGCCACCTTCGAGATTTAGCCCATGATCAAGCGCGTAATCAAGCATTGACCGTCAAAGCAGGGCCAATGTTTCTGGATATATCGAAACAAAAAATAGATGTCTCCATTCTAGACGGTTTGATTCGTTTGGCCGAAGCCGTTAATTTGCCTCAAGCTATTCAAGATTTAGTAGGTGGATCGGTGGTAAATATCACCGAAAATCGTCCCGCGTTACATACGGCTTTACGCTTGCCTAAAGAGGCTAGTTTAATGCTCAATGGCAAAGATGTTGTGCCAGATGTACACGATAGTTTGGCGCGAATGCGTAGTATTGTCAGTAGTGTACATTCTCGTCAGTGGCGCGGCTTTTCGGGTCGCGCTATTACCGATGTCGTGAATATTGGCGTGGGAGGCTCAGATTTAGGGCCATTTATGGCATGTCAGGCTTTAAATGAATTTGTACCTCCAGAGGCAGCACGTTTGCAGGTTCACTTTGTCAGCTCTATTGATGGTACTCAGGTATCCGATTTATTAGGTACGCTGCGTCCTGAAACTACCTTATTTATTATTTCTTCCAAATCATTTACCACGATTGATACCTTATCAAATGCACATACGGCTTTGCAGTGGATGCTTAAAGCGGTAAACGATCAAGAATTAATTGTTGCTCATCATTTTATTGGTATTTCTACCCAACCACAAAAAATGTCAGCATGGGGAATCCCCGAAAACAATCAAATTTTATTTTGGGAGTGGGTGGGTGGCCGTTTTTCATTGTGGTCAGGTATTGGCTTACCCATTGCTTTAAAAGTAGGTATGGCTAATTTTGAGTCTATGCTGGCAGGTGCACATTTTATGGACACCGAGTTTAGCCAAAAACCTTTAGCGCAAAATTTTCCTGTTTTGTTAGGTTTAGTGGGAGTTTGGAATGCCACTTTTTTAGATATTCGAGCGCATTCAGTTTTACCTTACGATGGTCGTTTAAAGTTTTTTCCTTCCTATTTGTCGCAATTAGAGATGGAAAGCAATGGTAAATCGGTAGATAAACAAGGTGTGCCTGTAGATTATTCAACCTGTCCTGTGTTGTGGGGAGAAGTGGGGTCTAATGCCCAACATGCATTTTATCAACTGCTCCATCAAGGTACTCAAGCGGTTTCGTGTATTTTTATTGCGGCCATCAATCGTTATGCTAATGGCATTTATTCTGATGAGGCACAAAAATCGTTACGGTCACAACACCAATTAGCGTTAGCCAATTGTTTGGCACAATCTAGGGTCTTAATGTTGGGCGATGCTAGTACCGACAGTGATGCCAACACGCCCAATTTCAAACGCTATCGCGGTAATCAGCCGTCTACCACCTTGTTGGTTGATGAGCTAAATCCCTATACTTTAGGTGCTTTGATAGCACTTTATGAACATAAAGTATTTGTTATGTCGGTGATTTGGGACATCAATCCCTTTGACCAATGGGGCGTAGAGTTGGGTAAAAAGATTGCCGATAAAATGACTTTAGCATTAGCAGGGCAAGCAGAAGTCGCTTTTGATGCCTCGACCATGCACTTACTGGCTATTATTGCGAAAGCCAATCAAGGAGCGGCATCATGAGATTATGTGTACATGGTGATACGCTGTTTGCGTGGGTTGCAGCGGCAAAGTTGGCGGAAACAGGTAATCACGTTGTTATGCGTACGAGTGGCGTGAATGATAGTTTTGACCCGTCGCGTGAGCCTAATTTATCGGTACTGTTGCACGAGCAACAACAAGCCAAACGTTTGCAAATGAGTTCATTGGCAGATGTCATCTCAACCGATATGCACTTGCATTTAATTGCACTTGATTTGGCTGTTGTTGGGGTTGAGCATCTTATTGCCGATATTATTCAACACGTTGACAAAAGTGCGCCGTTATTGTTTGTCGTGTTATCGACCTTGCCGATTGGTAGTTTAGACCGTTTGCAGCTTTATGCTGAACAAGTAGTGGCGACACATCATCAAAAGCAAGCGGTATATGTTGTTGGTTTGCCCTTGTTTTGTCGCGAAGGCACAGCCCTGAACGACTTCGCTAAGCCCATGAATTTATTGATTAGTGGCGAAAATGGGAGTTTAGCAATTACACAAACGATGGAGTTGTTGCGCCCATTTGTGCGTCAGGCTTCTCATATAATGGTTGTGCCACATACAACAGGTGAGCTGATTAAGATGGGTGTCAATGCCATGTTGGCAACACGCATTAGCTTTATCAATGAGATGGCATCTTTAGCCGAAAAATTGGGTGTCGATATTGAGTTAGTGCGCGAAGGTTTAGCGGCTGACCCGCGGATTGGCGCGGATTATTTACAAGCAGGTTGCGGTTTTGGCGGGCCAAGTTTCTCTGATGATTTGTTAAGTTATGCAAAAACTTTACGCGAAGAAATAGATACTTCAGGTTTAATAGATGCGGTGTTAGCCATTAACGAATCGCAACGTGAGATTTTATTTAGAAAAGTGTGGCGATTTTTTCATGGCCGCTTGGCAGGTAAAAAAATTGCCATTTGGGGGGCAGCGTTCAAAGCTGGCACCGCCAGTTTAGAAAACTCCGTCGTACATCCCTTATTACTGGCATTGTGGGCGCAAGGATGTTTTACCCACGTCTATGATCCTTTAGCAGGCGAAGCCTTGTTTGCTCAATATGGCGCGCACCCTTTATTGCAGATTGCCAAAACGGCAGAAGAAGCCACGCAACAAGCCGATGCGTTGGTATTGGTAACGGCGTGGGATGAGTTTTGGAGTCCTGATTTTCAGCAATTAAAACGCAACTTAAAACAAGCGGTTGTCTTTGATGGTCGCAATATGTATGAGCCTGATTTTATGGCTGAACAAGGATTTAGATATTTTGCCATTGGTCGTGGCGAGTCGATTTAACAGATAAACTTTAGGAAAACTGCCATGAGTCAAGTGCAAAAATTACCCGCCTTTAAAGCCTATGATGTGCGTGGCCGTATGCCCGACCAGTTAAATGAATTTATGGTGTATTGCATTGGTAAAGCCTATGCAACCGTGATGCAGCCCCAAGCCCCAATTGCTATTGGTCAAGATATTCGTTTGTCCAGTAAAGCCCTCAGTCAAGCCTTAATTGCGGGTTTGAATGCTGAAGGTGTTCAAACCGTTGATATTGGTTTATGTGGCACAGAAATGATTTATTTTGCCTCAGGTCAAGAAGGTATGGGCGGCGGTATTATGGTCACCGCCAGTCATAATCCTGCGGATTACAATGGCTTAAAAATGGTGAAAGAAGGCTCACGCCCGATTAGTGCCGATACAGGCTTAGGCGCAATTGAGCAACAAACCATCACCTTCATGAACAGCATTAGCGCACCTGATAGTTATATCCCCAATGCCGATTTACATACCGAGCAATCTATTTTGGCGGGTTATATTGCCAAATTATTGTCGTTAATTGATGTGGCGAGCATCAAACCGATGCATGTCTTGGTGAATGCAGGTAATGGTTGTGCAGGGCCTTTCTTTGACGCATTGGCGCAGCATATGCCATTAAAAGTCACACGTTTACATCACCAGCCCGATGGCACATTCCCGAACGATGTTCCCAATCCCATGTTAGTAGAGCAGCAAGTGCTAACCGCTAAAGCAGTAGTGGAAGCGAAGGCTGATTTTGGTATTGCGTGGGATGGTGATTTTGACCGTTGTTTCTTTTACGATGAAAATGGTCGTTTTATTGAAGGTTATTATTTAGTCGGATTATTAGCTGAACAACTGCTCAAAAAATCCCCTAAATCAGCGATTGTCCACGACCCACGTTTAGAATGGAATACCATCGAAAAAGTGCAAGCATTGGGTGGTAAAGCGGTCGTTTGTAAGTGTGGCCATTCATTCATAAAAGATAAAATGCGTGAGCAAGATGCGGTGTATGGGGGCGAGATGTCGGCGCACCATTATTTCCGTGATTTCTTTTATTGCGATAGCGGCATGATACCGTGGTTGCTAGTGGTGGAGTTGTTATCGCAAGCTGGTCGCTCGTTATCGCAAGTAGTTGACCAATGTATGTTGGACTTCCCGTGTAGTGGGGAAATTAACTTTACCATCGCCAACGCCAAAGAAGCTTTAGCACGTGTACAAGCCTACTATGCCGAGCAAGCTATCAGTATTGACCATTTGGATGGTGTATCCATGGAGTTTGCCGATTGGCGGTTTAACCTGCGGAGTTCTAACACTGAGCCAGTTGTACGTCTTAATGTGGAAACACGCGCCAATACGACGTTATTAGCCGAAAAAGTGGCAGAGTTGAAAGATTTGTTAGTGGGTTAATGTATCAAGACTCCCTCTCCCTCCCTCAGGGAGAGGGCTAGCGTATGCACACATCTTTTGCGTGATGAATGAGTCAATAAACAGAGTTAAATTCCCCTCTTGAGAGGGGTTAGGGGTGT
>JBKJUH010000397.1:0-3849 GCA_046590075.1 Agitococcus sp. | reverse complement strand
GAGTTAAATTCCCCTCTTGAGAGGGGTTAGGGGTGTGTTAGTAGTAAAAAGCACTGGTTTTTGTGCGATTAAACCCACCCCTAGCCCCTCCGAGGAGGGGAATTTCATCGCTATAATCTTGTCTCATGTCACCTAAAAAACTTGTGTAGATACCTATGCCCCTAGGAGAGGGATAAAAGCAAGCACATACAACTATTTATCCCGAACTCAGCTTAACTATTAATCCCCATCTTCTTATACAACGCATCCATGCACCACGCTGGGCCAATCAATAAAAACTGCAAGTCTTTGAAAAAAGAGGGTTTTTTACCTTCAATATGATGGCCAATAAACTGGCCAATCCACGCGACAACAAATATCCCCACCGCCCACCAAACTAAATTGGGTAATAGGGCTGCAATCGCTAACATCACCACAGAAAATGCAAACATACCTAATGCCAAGGAGGTAGAAAGCTGTGCATAAAACCATAACGAAGCGGCGACAGCCGCCAATGCCACGCCATAATGTAAGCTATAAGCAAAGGCTAAGACGGTAAAACTAATGGCAGGCACACATAACCAGTGAATTTTTTTATTGGTTGGGTTTTGATGGCTGTCAGCATATTCATCGAGCCAAGCTTGTAAAGGTTTCATCCGTTATCTCATGTGGTTATGGAGTGATGATATTTATGTAGACGGAAATAAGCGAAAAGGCAAGTGATTCTATTGTTGGCTTATAGGAAATCAACACCAGACCAAACACGCGCGTTTTGTGAACTAAAAATTGTTAGAAACGACTATCTAGTGAACAAATAAGTGATAACCGCGTAAGTCCTAAAATAGCCATTGAGTAATGATGAAACTTCGTTTAATAATCGGCAGCGCATGAACGTGCGAAACGTATAACACAAAAATAATCCACCTAGAAACAACAAGCAAGGCAGCTAGTCATGATTGAAAATGGCGATTTAATTTTAAATTACTTAGAGCGACTGGGTGTTAAGTATGTTTTTGGCGTACCCGGTGGCAGCATCGAACCCTTTTATAATGCACTGGCGCGTAGTGAACGCAACGGTGGTATTCGCGCCATAATTGCCCGCCACGAAACAGGCGCAGCGTTTATGGCTGATGGTTATGCCCGAGAAACAGGACGTATTGGTGTCTGTTGCTCAACGGCAGGGCCAGGCGCAACCAATTTAATTACAGGTGTTGCCTCGGCTTATGCCGATGGTATTCCTTTATTAGTCATTACCGCGCAAACATCTATCGAGAAATTTGGTCGTGGCGCACTGCAAGATGGTTCTTGTACAGGCATTAATACCTCCGAAATGTTTACCCACTGTACGCGTTTTAATACCTTAGTTTCCCATACCGCCCAGCTTGAACCGAAGTTTTTGCAAGCGGTGAGCTATGCCATTAGTAATCGACCCGGCCCTGTACATTTAAGTATTCCCTTGGATGTGATGCGCGATCAAGTAGAGCCGCATCGTATTCTTAGCACCATGCGTGCCTTTATTAACCACGAAGTTGTACCTAGCCAAGAAGCTATTCAACTGGTGTTAAAAGACTTAGCCGATAAAAATAAAGTCACGGTGGTGATTGGAGAAGGCGCAGCAGGGGCAATCGACATTATTATTAGTTTGATTGAGTCGCGAGATTGGTTGTTTGTTACCACGCCGCGCGCTAAAGGTTTGGTCAATAGTTATCATCCTTTATATCGGGGTGTTTTTGGTTTTGCAGGTCACGAAAGCGCACGAGAGGCGTTATTGCCCGAAAATGCTCAACGGGTGATTGTTGTCGGTACAGCATTAGATGAAGTATCCACTAGCGGTTGGGATACCTCAGCCATTATGTCCGAGCGACTCATTCATTTGTCCAATAACTCCGAGCATTTAAGCCGTTCATTTATGGCGAAGTTGTGTATTTTGGGGTCTTTGGAGTTGATGCTCAAACCGTTTGCGAAGTTATTAGAGAATAACTCCTTTAGAAAAAAAGTGACGTATTTGCAGGACGATTTTGGCTTGCCGCAAGTCGTTGAGTTAGCCAATCGAGAGCGATGCTTCAATCGTGAAGGTCGAGTAAAACCACAGGCGTTAATGACGGCAATGAGCGCGAGGTGTCCAGACGATACCCGTGTACTGATGGATAGCGGCAATAGTTTTTTATGGGGCATACATTATTGGAACTGTAAGCGACCCATAGACTTTAATCCTAAAAAAAGCTTGTTTCATATTGGTATTGGTTTTGCGTCAATGGGCTGGGCAATTGGTGCTTCGGTAGGCATGGCGGCGGGTGCAAAAGGTAAACCTGTTGTCTGTTTTACGGGTGATGGTAGCATGCTGATGAGTGGCCAAGAAATTACCACTGCGCTGCAAGAAAACTTAAATTTACTGTTTGTCGTGTTGAATGATTCCTCATTAGGCATGGTTAGACATGGTCAGCAACTCGGTGGCGCAGAACGCATAGGCCATGAATTACCGACCATCAACTTTGCGAAAATGGCCGAGGCGATGGGTATTGAGGCCTATCGCATCGAAACGATGGCTGACCTCGATAAATTAGATATTGTCAGCCTTTTGAGTAAGTCTGCTCCGTGTTTATTAGATGTGGTGATTGATAGAGATGAAGTACCGCCGATGGGCGCACGGATGAAAGTATTGACGGGAGCGGCATAATGTCTCAGCAAGTTCCTATTTTTTATAGCAATATTTGGCATGAAGATGCCGAACCTGATAATCCCTTTGCTGCTAAAACTTGCTACAGTCATGGTTATGATGTTTATGGCGACATATTGCCTAAAGCCAGTTGGTTTGAATATCTGTATTTACAGTTTATGGGCGAACGACCCACCCCAACTCAAGCGCAGCTTTTAGAGCGATTAGCCATAGCCTTAGCGAATCCCGGTTTGCGTGATGCTAGTGTACGAGCAGCGATGAATAGCGGTGTTAGCCAAGCGACTCATGCCGCAACATTAATGGCAGCGTTGGCGGTAGGTGCAGGACAATATGGCGGTAGTCACGAAGTTTATTTGTGTCTGCAACGCTGGCAGCTATGTGCGTTAGACAGCGAAAAATGGGCAGCTCATTTTGAGCTGAAAGACGAACATCCACACGCGGATATTTGGCGAACAATGGAACACGTCGCAGGTTTTGACCCCAATGGCGAAAGTTGCCCTACACCCGTCTTGCAAACCTTAGCCTTATTAGCCTCGATTAAAAATGATGGTGCTTTAGCATGGCTACAAGCTCATCGTTTAGAGTTAGAAGCCAAAGTGGGTTATCCCTTAGCCATGACAGGTGTTGCGGCTGCTGCTTTTTATGATTTAGGCTTTGACGAGCATCAAGCCTCCATGTTGTTTTTGATTTTACGGCTATCAGGTGCAGCCAGTCATGCCTTAGAGCAACGTGATTTAGGCTGGCGCAAATTTCCCTTTATTGGTAAACAGATTAGCCTAACTAACGACCCCAAAGCCACAGAGTTGTTAGTACCTGATGGAGATAACGCATGAGCAATGCCGCATTGTTAAAGGCGGAAGGTCATTTGCATACCGCAATGGGAAAAGCTTTTTTATGCGAACGCGTGGTCATGCGAGGCAAAGATCTGCATGACGATTTAGGCGATATGAGTTGGTTCTCTTTGCTGTTGTATAGCATTACAGGCCGCCAATTTTCGGACAATGCACTCAAGTTGTTAAATTATTTATGGGTGGCGACCAGTTATCCTGATGCCAGTATTTGGCCAAATAATACCGCTGCTTTGGCGGGTTCGGTGCGTACGACGGCAGTATTGGCGATGTCAGCAGGCTTGGCGACATCGGAAGCTTCGCTATTTGGTTTTTGGGCATTAAAACAGGCGCAAGCGTTTTTTT
>JBKJUH010000180.1:0-4064 GCA_046590075.1 Agitococcus sp. | reverse complement strand
GCAACGCTTGCGCCCTGTTTTGCTTATCGGGCGCGAGCATCGCGCCCCTACGCGGAACTCTGTACCTCTCTAAAAACTTGTGTGCATACGCTAGCCCACGGGGAGAGGGAACTTTTTTGACGATATTTTAGTTTCAACTTCTACTTTTTCGCGCCTAATAACTCAATTTTATAACCGTCGGGGTCTTCGACAAAGGCCAAAATCGTTGAGCCGTGTTTCATCGCTCCTGCTTCACGTACTACTTTTCCACCTGCGGCTTTTATCGTGGCACAAGCGGCATAAACATCCTCCACTTCCAGTGCGATATGGCCATAGGCTGTGCCTAAGTCATAAGTATGGGTGTCCCAATTGTGGGTTAGCTCTATCGCTGCCTGTTCACTTTCTGCACCATAACCCACAAACGCTAAGGTAAAACGTCCCTCGGGATAGTCTTTTTGCCGCAATAATTTCATGCCTAACACTTGGGTGTAAAAAACTAAAGATTTCTCTAAGTTAGTCACTCGTAACATGGTGTGTAATAGTCGCATGGTTAATGTGCTCGCCAAAAAAGCTGCATGAGCATTTGTTTTAAGCGTTCAAATGCTAAGGGTTTGGTTAAAAAATCATCCATGCCTGCATTCAGACAACGTTGTTGTTGGTCACGCATGGCATGAGCCGTTAGCGCGACAATGTTGACAGGCGGCATATTATGCGTTTGTTCCCATTGACGTATCTGTTGGGTGGCTTGATAACCATCCATTTCAGGCATTTCACAATCCATTAATACCAAATGATAATGGCGTGGTTTTTGTTGATACAACGCCAACGCTTCTTTGCCGTGATTGGCAACATCGGCAGTAATGCCCAAGCGTTTTAACATACCAATAATTACCATTTGATTCACTGCGTTGTCTTCGGCAATCAGAAGGTGTTTTTGCTCCAATACTTGCTGGACAATACTCAGGTCTTGGCGTTTATCATTGGACGAGCGATATTGCTCCTGACAACCCATTAAGGTTAGCAAAGCATCACGCAAACTATTGGCGGTAGTTGGTTTTTGAATCACCAAGCTTAAGCCCACCTGCAACAATTCTTCTTTATTAGGTGGCATACGCATGGCGGTTAATAATATGCGTTTAATATCCCGTAACTGGGGATTGCCTGCCATTTTATGCGCGACATCTAAGCCACTCATGGATGGCATACGCATATCTAAAGCCACCATATCATAGGGATAGTGCTGCTCGTGTCTTTGTTGCATTAATGCTAAGGCATGTTCGCCATCGTGAATAGCATCGGCAATCATGCCCCACGCTTGCGCTTGTTCGGTCATAATTTGGGTGAATTCGATAGAGTCATCCACAAACAGAATCCGCTGACCGTGTAACGCAGTCAGTGGTACATAATGGTCATGAACATAGGCTTGAGTAGCGGGTTGATAGGGAATGGCGACAGCAAAAGTTGTACCTTTGCCAATCTGACTGGTGACGGTCATTGTGCCCTGCATTAAGTCCACTAAGCGTTTGCTAATACTTAAGCCTAAGCCCGTACCGCCAAATTGACGGGTAGTGGAAATATCGGCCTGATTAAAGGCTTCAAACAAACGCGTTAATTGCTCCTCGGTCATGCCAATACCCGTATCACTGACTTCAAAATGCAAATGCGAGTGTTCAGTTTCACACACAGTATGCACACGTAAAGTAATACAACCACGATGGGTAAACTTGAAAGCATTGCTCAATAAATTGAGTAAAATCTGCCGCAGTCGGGTGGGGTCTGATTGAATAAAGACAGGGGTTTGCGGTTCGATAGACGCCAAAAATTCTAGCCGCTTTTGCTCGGCTGTCATCGAAAAAATAGACGCACATTCTAACAACAGATTATCTAAATCCATGTCGATGAGTTCAATGTCCATCTTGCCTGCTTCAATTTTTGAATAATCCAAAATATCGTTAATAATATTGAGTAAAGCACTGCCTGAACTATGAATCACCTGCACAAATTGCTGTTGTTGCTGGCTTAATTCTGTTGCTTCTAATAACTCGGTCATGCCGAGCACACCATTCATCGGCGTGCGTATTTCGTGGCTCATGGTAGCTAAAAACATACTTTTGGCACGGCTTTCACTTTGTGCCAGTGCCAGTGCTTGTTTGGTACGCATCTCCTCTTCTTGGGCTTTGAGCTTGGTTTGTAGATGTTGTTCACGTTCGGCATTAGCGCGGCGTTCCTCGTTGATTAACAAAGCTAACGCCTCTTGCTCTTGTAAACGACCGACGTTAATACGATCAGCCAACGCAAACGACAACAATAGCACTTCGCACCACTCGCCAAACTGCAGAGCTAAATTAGTAAATGTCGATTTAGGGATGATACTTAATTGGCTTAAATCATACACAATCACCATCGCTGTTAACAAAACCCATGAATAGACAAAAAATCGTGCCGCTCGATTGCCTGCACGCCAATTACAAATGCCCATGGTAATCAACAACAGTGCCGTCCCTGCCGACAAAATCAAAGTAATGACAATCATTTGACTATAGGGAAAATAAAAGCCAGCAATGGTCACCAAAACCATCAACGCCATATACCCACTCAGCATTTGATCTAACTTGGGATTGTAGCGTTTGGTGTTTAAAAAATTTTTACTAAAGGCCAGACTAAGAAATAAAGTCAATGCCAAAATAATGACAATAGCGCGATTGTTCCACCACACCGCTTGCGGCCATAAATATTGAAAGGTAAAACCGTCGATAGACGCTAACAACAAGCCAAAACTGATGACAAACGCTACATAATACAAATAACTTTTTTCGCGCACCGACAACCAAATAAAAAAGTTGTAGGCCGCCATAATCAGTAATGAACCATAAAATATGCCCAGCTCAAATTGCCGTGTTTGGTCATAACCTTGAAACCCATGCCCATCCCACAACACTAATGGCACTTGTAAGCCACTGGTGCTGACCACACGCACATACAAGGTGTACTGGCGTTGACTTTGTAAGGCTAAGGGCACAAGCAATAAGCGATGAGGAATCAGACGTTGCTGAAACTCAAAATTATCCCCCAAACGAAATTGCTGCTCGACCTGTTGATTGGCGACTAAAAAGACTTGCACATCATCTAATAAGGGATAAGTGACTTCTAATAACTTGGGCATGAGTTGTGATGTAGGATTATTTAGCTCGACTTTCAGCCAAAAAGCACTATCAGCATAGCCAAAATAGGGCTTTTCGTGCTGCTGTTGTTGCCAGCCTTGCGTGAGTTGTTGCGCTTGTTGAATAGTGGCTTGTTGCGTTTTATCTTCCCAATACCACAGATGTTTGGCTAACACGATTTTACTGGCGTTAACATCTATTGGCTGCTCGACACTTGCCCACAGCAAGGTAGGCAAACAACACAACCAACACAATAACCATCGGGGGAGAGAAAAGAAGCTCATAAACACTACGCCATTATAGGACTTACGCGGTTATCGCTTATTTGTTCACATTTCAGCCGCTTGAGGCGGCTTTATATTCGCCAAACGCGCTAATCGTGGTGCGATGCGTAAGTCTTGCATTAATAATTTGAATTATTTTTTAAGCGTAATGTATTTTGTCGATTTGTCATACTCCCTGAAAGGCAAAACGAGACGATAAGACACTTTGTTTAATGTAAACGAATGACCACTTTATTGTTGACTTGCTAATACAAGCTACTCTCATCTGTAGCGAATAAAAGAGTACGCCATTCTTCTAACAAAACGTCGGTGTCCTGTTGGCGTGGATGAAAACTCGGTTTGAAAAAGTCTAAATGCTGCGGTAATAAGCGTGAACACACGCTTTTTTGCCCTTCCATAAATACTTTAAGGAACGGGCATTTTGGCAATCCGTGTTTTGGTACCGTTTTTCATGTAGAGATATTCTAAATATTGCTGCCAGTTAATTGAGCATCTGAATTTTCGCATATGTTCGATATCGAACCGACATCGCTACCCTTCAAAAGCCATTCTCACATCGCACTTTAGCATTATGGAAGTGCACACCGCTATCAAATCAAAGCCTTCATCAAAACGAAAACAGCGAATGACTAATAGCTTT
>JBKJUH010000179.1:0-11343 GCA_046590075.1 Agitococcus sp. | reverse complement strand
CCTTTGGGAAGCCACTAAGGCTGATTTAAGCAAAGATTTTTATGAGTTGTCTAAAAATCTTTGCTTAAATCAGCCTTAGTGGCTTCCCAAAGGTATATATCATGACGATTCGCCATTATAACTCTCCTCTTAATTCTAAATTTAGTTAATGATGATTAAAGCATCCTTGCTTTATGTTGCGTTTAACTCTTCTTCACCACCAAGCCTGTCAACACCGCCAAACTCATTTCTTCGCCTTGGCTGGCCAACACTTGGGGTTGTAGTGTAATACTCATTTGTGGCGCACAGACATCCCAATTAACTAAGCCACTGTTGTTGCTGGCATTCATATTCATCACCACATAATTGGGTGTACTTGCTGGCGTGTTATTGGCATACACCGATTGTACGGTAATACTTTGGCGGTGACAGTCATCGTCGTCGTCATTACTTTGGTTTTGTACCACTAAGCTAATTGTAGCTTGTACACAGCTTGTGCCATCGTTCACCGTATAGGTAAAGCTGTCTGTACCTGTATAGTTGCGACGTGGTGTGTAGGTATAACTACCATCACTGTTTTTGCTTAACGTGCCTCGACTTGGAGAGTTTGGTATTAAGCTTAATACGTCGCCATCGACATCACTCACTAAACGACTAAAGTCAATCCGTACACTGCCATTACGTTGTACGGTAAAGGTAGCATTTTGGGCAAGTGGCGCATCATTGACAGGCAATACTTTGACCGTTAAGGTTTCAGTTGTGCTGGCTGTGCTGCCGTTGCTGCGTTCTGTGGCGGTTGCTTTGACTTGTAAGTTAAGGGTGCCATTAACGTCTTTGGGTGGGGTTAGGCTGAGGTTGCTTAAATTCCATGTGCTGACATTAATGCTGCGATTGGTTGTGGTCGCTGTAAAGCGGTTTACCCCATCTGTCAGTGTGGCACCTACAGGTATCGCTTCAATGCTAATGGCTAAGATTTCTGAGCCATCGGTGTCTTTTAAACGTGCGCTAATCGCCGATAGTTTAATGGCGGTATCTTCTAAGCCTGTGTTATTGGCCAAGCGTTCGGTTAGCACAATGTCATCAATCATCATGCCTCGACCGTTGCCGTCTTGTTTGGTCGCTTCGCCTAAGATTTGAATGTTTTGTTTGCGGCCTGAACCAATAAACGTAAACTGCTTAGTTTGCCAGTTAAGTGCGGTATTACTACTGGTGCTGTCATCTCCGCCAATACGTACCCCATCAACATAAATGCCTATTTTGGTGTAGTCGCTGCTGTAACCCAAACGCCCTGCGACATCCATGCTTAGCGTGTAAGTGGCACCTGCCACGGTATCGACTTGACGTTGAATGCCTAATGACTGCGCCATGTTGTTACGGGCATTGTTTAGCTCTAGCCAATTGTTACCATTACCTGCCATAGCCGTTACGGTGCGTTTTTTGTTTTGATTATCCATCATCAAATCATTGTTGCTCCACACTTCAAAGCCATTGCTACCGCCTCGGCTGTTGTCGGGCTTGGTGAGTAATGTCCACCCTTCGAGTTGGGTTTGTTCTACTAAGGTAGAAGTGGCGTTTCTATTAGCAACACTTTCCCAACTGGTGCGGAACAGTTCGCGTGTTGGATTGGTGTTGGTTGTGGTGTTATCAATAGTTAATACAGGCGCATCGGCTACCGCTGTAATGTGTAAACGGACTGTTGCGACGTTGGAGTCCGTTTTGCCGTCATTGACGACATAACTAAAGCTGTCTTCACCACTGTAGTTAGCAGTGGGTGCATAGCTGATGGTCTTATCAGCATTAACCACAATTTGCCCTTTAGTTGGCTGACTTAATACACGGAAAATGAGGTTGTCACCATCGGCATCGGTGTCGTTAAACAAGGGGTTAAAGCGTGCGCTGGTGTCCTCAAAGAGGGCGATGCTGTCGTCTTGGGCAACGGGTGCATCATTAACGGCAGTAATAGTTAGTCGAATAAAGCCCTGACTACTGATTTGTCCATCACTGGCGGTAACGGTGAGTTGCTCCGTGCCGTTGATGTTGGCATTTGGGGTATAAACATAAATGCCTTCACTGGATTGCTGTAAGCTGCCGTATTGTGGGTTGCTGATATTTAGGCTTAAAGCATCACCATCGACATCTGTGATAACGCTCGTTAAATCAAGGATAAGTTGACCATCTTCTTCTAAAGTTGCCACAAAGTCATTGACGATAGGCGCATCATTGACGGCCGTGACTTGCACGGTAGCTAATCCAGTTGCTGTAGCGATATCATCAGTAATAGTAAAGCTAAAGCTGTCAGTACCATTAAAATCAGCATTCGGAACATAGATATAGTTGCCGGTTGCATCTTGGCTAATCACACCGTGTTGTGGTTGACCCACACTGGCAAAGGTTAATACATCCCCATCGACATCACTGCCTTGATCCACTAAGTCGAGGACTAAACGCCCATCTTCGAGCATGACTAATTGAGCATTAGCAACAACAGGCACATCGTTAACGGCATTGACAGTGATGGAGACTGTGGCAATAGCGGAGTCTAATTCCCCATCGTTAACTACATAACTAAAGCTGTCAGTACCGTTAAAGTTAGCGGTTGGTGTGTAGCTGTATGTGCCATCCGCATTCAAGCTTAAGCTGCCATGTTGTGGTTGAGATACAATGCTTGTGACTAGATGAATGCTGTCAATATCACTGGCCACAAGGTTAATCACAACGGTGTTGTCTTCATCAACGATGACAGATTGATTAGCAGAAGTTGGGGCATCGTTAACGGCAGTTACATCAACCGTTGCTGTACCTGTCGCAATTGCTACGCCATCACTGATGGTAAAGCTAAAGCTGTCGGTGCCGTTGTAGTTGGCATTCGGCACATAGATATAGATGCCATTCGCATCTTGGCTAATCACGCCGTGTTGGGGTTGACCCACACTGACGATACTTAACACGTCACCATCAACATCACTGCCTTGAGCCATTAAATCTAAGGCTAAACGCCCATCTTCCAAGACGGTGAGTTGAGCAGTGGCAACCACTGGCGCATCGTTGACGGCATTAACGGTAATCGAGACTATAGCAATCGCAGAATCTAATTCCCCATCGTTAACGACATAACTAAAGCTATCTGTCCCGTTAAAATTAGCGGTTGGTGTATAGCTGTAAGTGCCATCGGCATTCAGGCTTAAGCTGCCATGTTTTGGTTGAGATACAATGCTGGTCGCTAAGTTAATGCTGTCGATGTCAGTGGCCACTAGGTTAATGGTCGCCGTGTTGTCCTCGTTAGCCACAATCGATTGAGCCGCAGAAACAGGCGCATCGTTAACGGTTGTTAATTGAACCGTGGCTATGCCTGTGGCAGTCGCAATACCGTCACTGAGAGTAAAGCTAAAGCTGTCTGTGCCGTTGTAATCGGTATTCGGCACATAGATATAGTTGCCATTCGCATCTTGGCTAATCACACCGTGTTGTGGTTGACCCACACTGGCAAAGGTTAATATATCACCATCCACATCACTGCCTTGAGCCACTAAGTCAAGGACTAAACGCCCGTCTTCGAGCATGACTAATTGAGCATTAGCAACAACAGGCACATCGTTGACGGCATTGACATTGATGGAGACTGTGGCAATGGCAGAGTCTAATTCACCATCGTTAACGACATAGCTAAAGCTGTCAGTACCGTTAAAGTTAGCGGTTGGTGTGTAGCTGTATGTGCCATCGGCATTGAGGCTTAAGCTGCCGTGTTGTGGTTGAGACACAATCACTTGACTAAGGTTAATGCTGTCGATGTCAGTGGCAACTAAGCTGATTAAAGCGGTGTTGTCTTCGTCAACCACCACCGTTTGAGTGGCGGAGAGTGGCGCATCATTAACAGGATTAACACTAATGCTAACTTGTGCCACATTGGCTTGGTTGACCCCATCACTTAGTGTGTAGCTAAAGCTGTCATTGCCTGCATAGTTAACATTTGGGGTATAGCTAAACGTCCCATCCGTGTTAATCACCACTTGGCCGTGTTGTGGGGCAAGCACCATTACAGGCACAAAGCCTGCTACTTGGGCGTTAATATCATTTGCTAAAACGTTAATTATGGCGGTGTTATCTTCACTCACTGTCACCACATCATCAACTAATTGCGGTAAGTTAATTAACTTAACATCACTAATAATGACTTGGCTATCGGCAACACCAAAACCAATTAAATCAAACACTAAGTTTAGGTTTGTACCTGCGGCTAAACCTTGTAAGTCCACTAAATAAGTTTGGCTGCCATCAGTATCAGTGGTGACGGTAATGCCTTGAGCCATACGCTGTACGCCACTGCCTTGAATGTTGAGTGCCGCATCACTACGGCTTAAACCTGTTGCCCCTAACACACTTTGGCCTGTGGTGGCATTGAGTAAAGCCATTTCAAAGGCATCGTCAGGTGTGTTGTTGGCATCGTTTAATTGGCGTTTTACGGTAAATTGTAAATAGTTGTCGTTTTCGCCCACGGTAAATACTTGGCCTAAACGGCTTTGTTGTTGTAATGCTTCCTGCAAGGTGGCACTGTTTTGATTAAACAATACACTTTGCTTTTGTTGCCATGCACTGCTGTTTTCATTCAAGGTGACTAAGGTGTTATTGGCATTAGCAGGTGCTTGATAGATTATTTGTTGCGGGGGAGCAACACGAGTTACACCTGAGGTAGCTAAGCGTGTGCCTGTAAAGCCACCATCTATCATTGCCTCTAAGTTGTCTAAGACTTGTTGCACGTCCTCAAGTGTGGGCAAACGACGCAAGCCTGTGGTAGTTAATCCGTTCATCACATCTTGCGGCGTATCGTTATCGGCTAAACCTAAAATATGCCCCATTTCGTGAATTAATACGCTTAATAAGTCGAGTTTGTTAGCGGCTTCTGTACCTGCTAATGCCGTGCCTTCGTCACCAGTGTTATTAAAGTTAAACTCGCTCGAATCTTGTGGTGTGGTGTCAACAAACCAGCCCCAACCTGCGCCGTCGGCATCAAGGGTGATTTGACGGCCTTGTACTTGACCAACTTGATTATCAGCTAAGTTGGCAATGGTAATTTGTAAATTATCAAAAGCGGTTTCCGAGACACCTAAATTTAACCAGTGTTGCTTAGCAGTTTCAAATAGCGGTTGTATTTGCTCAGGGGTTAAGGAGTTAAGCCCAAGTTGGGTACCTTCGTTAAGAGTGATTTGTTTTTGTGCAGGATTCGCTTTTGTGACTAATCCCATATCAATCACAAATTCACTAATTTCCTTACTCTCAGGCCCAATTATCAGTATGTCACCTGCGTCTAGTGCATTGCGAATACGCTTTATTTGCTCTGCCCCCGAGACTATTTCACCTGTGTAGGTTGTGATTTGTTTAAAGCCCATTATTTCTGCTAACTTTGCCACAGCACTTGGGCTATTAATATCGACAGTTCTAATGGGATTAACGAACATCGTTAAGTAGTTCTCATAAATTTCCTTGATGGGCAGTATCACCGCATATTTGGCTTTGGCATTTTGCATAATGATGTCAGGTGCCATACTGTACGGTGATATTTTTTGTAAGGAAGACCCCCAATATAAACCTGCTTGTAAGATGTCATCTGATCTATTTTGTTTGTAAAAATCGTTTAATTTTTTGAAACCTGCTTGATCGTTTGGAATCACTAAGGTTTTAACTTTTTCATATTTACCTGTGAGTGGGTTTAAGACCGTTTTTTCGACAATCTCCTTGTTAAACTTTGAAAGCTTAGTGTTACCCAGCAGTTCCGATAAATCCCCTTTTACATCATTCACAATGACCGTATTGATTTTTTTAACGGTTTGACCATTCACTACCACAGTAGCGGTATCATCAAATCGAAAAGACACACTATCTGCCAGTTTAAATACTTGTCGGCTATGATTATTTATATCTGGTGCTTTTAGGTAGCCTTTATAACCAGACACCAGTAGCTGCATTTGCTGCTCTTTACCCGCCTGATTAATAAAGGTTAAATTGCCATTTAACGCCTTCTCAAACTCAAACGAAGCTATTTTACCTGACGTTGTATCCACTTTTTTAGGAATCTCTTTGCCTAAAGTAGCCACAATGACCATGTCTTCTTTATTTTTACTAATAGTTTTTTTAGGGATACTCGCGTTAGGCAATTGTTGAATAAAGTTAGTAATCACATTTTTACCACTATTGCCATTTTGAATAAGAACACCATCCACATTCGCAATAGAGACGTTATTAAACACTTGGTTATATGATGCTTGTTGCGTTATATCTGCAAGATGAGTAGTAATCTGAGCAGGAGTTGCGTCGTTTAACTTTATTGTATAGCTACCTAGTGTTGGTTTGTTAGCATCAAATTCAAAACAGTCGGCATTATGCACCCATACCCCTGCCGTACCCACATAATAGGTATGGTAGTCTTCTACTTCGATGTTATAAACAGGCTGATAACAATGCCGTACTAAATAGTTGATATTCTCTTCGGTAAAATCATCAGCATAACCTATTCTGCCGATCCCTCCTTTAAATATTTCAAATTGTGAATTATCCCAATCTTTTAGTAAAAGGATTGTCTTTTCTAATGGGTGAAAATCATTATCACACTCTTCCCTAGTAACTAATAGTGGGTAACCAGAGCGAAAATCAATGGTAATCTGATCATTGCCCCCACCCTCAGCTTCATAACAGGGGCAAATCGCAATATCTGGGTGATTGGTCGCCTCTAACGGGCGAGGCCAATGGTCATACACACTATCAATAGTGGCTGTATCACCATCAAATAAGGCAAATTGGTCATATTCTCTGAGTTTATAAACAGGTACCCACCCTTTACCAATTACCCAAAACGGATGATCTGAGGTACAAAAGAGATACATTTTTTCTTTTGAAAGAAGACTCTCACCATTAGCCTCTGCTTCCTGCATATAAATGACTTTATGCTGATATACATTGGAGATTCCTTCACCATAGGTATAAGCGCGCACCGAATCAATATAAAATGACACCATAAAAATAGGTTGTTTTTCTTGTGACTTAAAGGTTCGAGTAATGGCTTTATAGTCTAACTCCCCTTGTCCACTTTCATGCTTTGATAATACCTTATCACCGACTTTTAACTGCTCAATCGGCACTAAGCCTTTATCGGTATGAACTAAAGTACCTGCCACAAAACAGAAATCATTTTTACACTCCCTTGCTAAACCACGCATGGTCACGCCATTGATTTTAAAATCATTGATTTGAAACATATCATTAAAGACTTGTTTATACTGGGTATTTCCTGAGAGTTCTACAGAATATCGCGCAAATATATCTTCCTTGATATATAAAGGACTTTGTTGATTTAATTGATTCACACCGCGCGTATCATAAATGGCATTACGTGCAGCAGCGACCAAGTCATTACGCCATTTAATGGCCATCGCCGCTTTTTCTTGCCATGAAATAGTTAATTTACTAATGGCTTCCTTGACTAAAGCCGCTTGTGTTAGTAGCCACTCCCCTGCTGTTTTAGAGGTCAGTGACATTTTTTGTGGAATAGACAGTACAAGGTCTGTTAAAGCCACTCTGACTTTACCGCCTGCATATCTTAAAATTTGCAGTCCTGTGGTGTCTGCCAAACTTCCAGCTAAAACACTTGCTTCCTCTCTCGCGATGGGCGTTACTAAGCGTGTTGGTACCGTTTGCTCAACAGTCGTAGCTGTCCATTGCACTTTATAACCATGAGCTAAAGTATATATCCAACCAAAGCCCATACCAATGGCTTCATCAATCCCCATTTGACGGAACGAAAAATCATCAAGCCCTTTGTCTTCGCCTAATTTGCCGTTTGTCTCGTTAAAGATATATTTATTTTCAACAATATCTGCCGATTGATATACGATTGAAAATGCGCCAGAACCGTTAGCTTGTCCTAATATCCCCTGTCCTAATCGTTTGGTGATAGCCCCATATGCCAATCCACCGCCGACAAAGCTAACGGTTGCCTTAGCCGCTGTTGCATGCGCAATGTTGTCATATTGCTCTTCTGTAATTGTACCTTTTAGATATTGTTCATAGTGGTAACCATTTTCTGTAAATGCACCAAAAGTGAGTGTATCAATAGTTTTATAGTAAGTTGTTTTAAGCGCATACCCAGCAGCTGATCCCCAATCAGTTTCTCCTTTTGTATCTTCAAAGATTTTTTCTAGACTTTTATCATCTATTCCTAACCATCGTGTGTATTTATTATCAGGAACTAATGGCTCAGGAGCAGGCTGATAATAACCTGTTTTATAATCAATCTTGATTTCATTTAATGTCACTGCCCGAGCTGGCACGGTATAAGTACCCATGCCTGAGCCGTAACTAAAAATTCCTTCACCTAACAGGTTGTCATAACGCAACGGAATAGCTTCTTTTACAAGCGTTGATTTACCAAGTACTTTGCGCCTATCAATAGGCATACCTTTATCTTGCTTGGTTTTAAAATCGGTGGAATTTTCTAAAGCCTCTGCATCAAGAGCTGTTTGAATTAAGCCCTGCGCATTCCAAACAAATAAGGTTTTATACGTTTGTCCACCTTCCAAGATAGGCACATCAATCACCGCATCGGCATATAACTTACCATCAGGTGTTAAGCCTAAATGCTGAATCATGGCATTAGGAATGGGGCTAGTTGCGCCTAAAAACTTCATCTTGCCCTGTTTGTTAAACGGGTCTCTCATAATGCCCAACTTACCACCCATTTGTATGCCTGCACCAAAACCCTCATCAACGTTAAAACTCGGGTCACGCCAACGCTCAAAATAATCGGCAACAATCGCATACTCAACATTGTCATAAACAAGCGTCACGGTATCAGCCGCCGTTTGCACATTGCTGCGAATGTTTTTCCAAATCCACGATATTTCAGTAGCTGAATGGCCTAATTTAGGGTTAGTAATCGTCACATTGTTCGTGAATTGGCCTTCTTCATTTAACCCCAATTTAATCATCATGACACCATTATTGACATCTAAGTGATTAGATAAAATAAACTCACCATCGCCTAAGCCCGATGAAATATATTCAGGATAGCGGCCTCTAATGTGGCCAATATTAGGTAAGCTCGCGGCAATTTTATTACTATCTAAGACAAAAAGACCATTTGCTAATAATTGCCCTTGCTCGCCTATCTTGCCTAAGTTAATAAAATAGACATTACCTTTAGCCGCATTAATATTACCCACAGCTACATTGGAGTAAGAACTGGCTAAATTAGGGGCGGTCAGGGCTAAATAACTGCCATTATTAACGGTCATACCTTTAAAGCCATAAGGCGGAACAATACCCATATCAATCACTTGCTGTTCGTTTAAATAATCAGGGTCAAGTGGGTCGATGTTAATGCGTAATAAGCGTGAACCTGCACTCATGGCAGGGCTATTTTCGGCCACATATAACCAGTTGTCCACGACGGCCATACTACTAATACGCGCGGTAGAATTGACTAACTTAATGGTATGCACCACATTTAACGACTGGTTATCAAACACATAAATGTTGCCTTTGTTAGCGGCAATGTAGGTAATGGCACCATCGTTACTAAAAACAGTTTGGTCTTCGTAACGGCCTCTTAAATCTAAATCATTGCCTTTTTCGTCTTTTGTAACATAGGCTTTGATTTCTTGTTCTAAGTTAATGGGTGGATTTGTTGTCGTATTGGGTGTCGTGGTTGTAGGTTTTGGCGTTAATACGGTAATCTGTTTAGGTGTGGTGACTAAGGCGTTTTGTGTGCCTAATGTCCATAATTGAATCGGGTCGCTATCAACAGGCAAGTCTGTGAATTGGCCACCTTTGTTACTACCACTACCCTTAGCAATACGCTCCACATATACCGAGTGCATCCCAAGTGAGACACCGTCGGGTAAAGTCACTTCTAGCTGACCAGAGGCTTTTGGTGTGACGCTAAAACCTTGCCAAATTAACCCACGATCAGCAGGTGTGCCTGTGGCTGTTGGCTTAGCAATTTGATTGCCGCGTGGTACAAGCCATACTTTTAAATCAAAGTTATTGGGACTTTGGTCATCAGGAATAAAGTTCTGACCTGTCACCTTTAATTTTTTAGTCACAGTGTCATAGTCAACTTGACTAATGCTGGGCTGATTTGAAAAAATATCGGGTAAAGATGGCAAGGTTAAAGAGAATTTATTGGCATCTTCTGCAGGTTTTGCGAACTCTTTTTTATAAGTACCCACTTGCGTGTACTTCATCGTATAAAGGGGTTCAGCCAACGACCAAAACGTGGCCATTGCTGAATAAGCCATGAGAGGATGTAAGGTCATCGCAATTGACGATAATTGTCCCCATACTAAGTCCCACATCTTTTCGGTATTTAAGACGGTAACCTCTGACAGTCCACTTTCCGCATCAATAATTTTCTGGGTGACCACATATTTGCCCGTTGAGTAACCCGAAACACCCTGATAAGGCGGACTCGCCGTCTTAGCCACGCCATCTTCCCCAATAAAGCCATTATCCACCAACCACCATGTATCGTGTTCTGACCCATCGACATCACGAATGGTGCCTTTTTGCCAAAACATCACCTCTGTACCCGCCGTTAAACTCTCCGCCTCGCCTGTTTGGGGGTTAATGGTCGTGCTGGGTAACTTAATCGCCAGTTGTAGCGGCAGATTGGTTTTTTGATGGGATATGTCAATATCAAACGCCGCTAAGGTTTGTAATACCGTAGGTGCAGGCGGGGGCATACCTAAATCATCTAAACTACGCGCTGCAATCGACACCTGAGTCCCCGCAGGCAAGGCATTAGGAGCCACCATCAACTGATGACCTGCAATCAGGTCTTGTACCACCACACCCGAGCCTTCGCTAATGATCGCACTGCCTAACACAGGGGCTTGCACATTGAGCGTTAAATCGTATTGCGAACCGCCATAGATCACACTGAGTTTAGCCACACCCGTTTGCTTGGCGATGATTAAACCGTCTTCACTGACCTCGGCAATGTCGCTACTGCTGATAAAATAATGCACGCCTGAGCTGTGGTTAGCGATATTTTCGCCTTCCGCCGATTTGACTTTTAATTGCCGCTGACCCAATAACGGCAAGGTAATAGCGCGTGGATAGACATCCACTTCAAAACCGTCCTCATCGGTATTGGGTTCAAAACCGTCAATATCCACGGTTAAGGAATTGACCCCTTCAATGCCTCGGGCATGTGCATGAATAAGGGCAATACCCTCGCTTAAGGCACGGACTTGGCCATTGGCAAATACAGTTAAAATGGCATTATCGCTACTGCTTAATTGCACATAGCTGGCTGGTAATAACACGCCTTTTTCGTCTTCAAAGTCACCCGTGATGGTTAAGGCTGCGCTTTGA
>JBKJUH010000173.1:0-10710 GCA_046590075.1 Agitococcus sp. | reverse complement strand
TAGAAGATGGTCGAATTATTTTAACGCCGATGTCTTGGTACAAAGCACTACAAGAAGCAAGTCTGAAACAGCTTGCCCACTATGTATTTATTTGTCGAGCGACGGGCATTGAGTGGCCTGAACTGGACTTTCAGCTCAGTATCGACAGTATGTTGTCAGGTCAATCGCAGGAGCAGGCAGCCTAATATGTTTAACAAAGTAGCCTTTATCGGTTTAGGGTTAATTGGCTCTAGTTTGGCGCGGGTATTACGCGCGAATCACTTAGCACAAACCATTGTTGCCAGTAGCCGTAGCCCTCGCACATTAAGTTTAGCTTTAGATATAGGTTTAATTGATGCGGGTTTTGCCAATGCCGCCGAAGCGGTGCAAGATGCCGACTTAATCGTCTTGGCGATGCCTGTTTGTGCTACCCATAGTGTATTGATGAGCATTAAACACAACATCAAATCTACAGCGATTATTACCGATGTTGGTAGCACCAAAGGCAATGTTGTCGCAGCGGCGGAGGCTGTTTTTGGTGTAGTACCTACTCGTTTTATTCCTGCCCATCCTATTGCGGGCTCTGAGCAAAGTGGCGTATTGGCAGGTAAAGTCGATTTATTTGACCGTCACAAAGTCATCATCACTCCTTTACCAGACTCGGATGCCGAAGCCTGTTTATTAGTCAAGCAAATGTGGCAAGCTGCGGGCGCAGAAGTGTTGACTATGACCGTACAACGGCATGATGAAGTGTTAGCCAAAACCAGTCATTTACCGCATTTATTGGCATTTTCTTTAGTCGATACCTTGGCACGCGAATCGCAAAATTTAGATATTTTTCGTTTTGCCGCAGGCGGGTTTCGAGACTTTACTCGTATTGCAGGCGGCGACCCATCGATGTGGCACGATATTTTTCTAGCCAATGAACACGGTATTTTGTCGGCATTAGAAAGCTTTAGCGAAGGGGTAGGACGGTTAAAAGCCGCCATTATTGCCCATGATAGCGATGCCATTTTTGGCATACTTACCCGCGCCCAAGTAGCGCGACACCATTTTACTCACATGTTAGCTGGAACAGCGTATCAAAAAACTATGAACACTAAAAATTTGCAATTTGTGGTTGAAGCTGGTGGCACTCTCCAAGGAAACTTACGCGTTCCCGGTGATAAATCTATTTCTCATCGTTCAATTATGTTGGGTTCACTTGCCGAAGGCGTTACCGAAGTATCAGGTTTTTTAGAGGGCGAAGATGCTTTAGCGACCTTGCAAGCCTTTCGTGACATGGGCGTAGTGATCGAAGGGCCTAAAAACGGTGA
The DNA here is from genome assembly GCA_046590075.1 of Agitococcus sp. Classification (GTDB taxonomy): domain Bacteria; phylum Pseudomonadota; class Gammaproteobacteria; order Pseudomonadales; family Moraxellaceae; genus Agitococcus. Next base: position 9,415 of record JBKJUH010000173.1, on the reverse strand, counting down.
AGTGAGAATTCATGGTGTTGGTCTGCATGGCCTACAAGCACCGCCTAATGCCTTGTATGTGGGCAATTCTGGTACGTCGATGCGTTTGTTATCGGGCATTTTATCCGCACAAAAGTTTGATACGGTGATGACGGGCGATGCGTCTCTATCCAAACGTCCAATGGAGCGTATCGCCAAGCCTTTACGCGCAATGGGTGCAATCATTCAAACGACTGGCGAAAAAGGCACACCGCCTGTCAGTATCAAAGGTAATCAAGCTCTCAAAGGCATTAGTTATGCAATGCCCGTCGCCAGCGCGCAAGTCAAGTCTGGAGTGTTATTAGCAGGTTTATGGGCAGAAGGTGAAACCGTCATCACTGAGCCAGCACCAACCCGTGACCATAGTGAACGGATGCTGCGTGGTTTTGGTTATGAGGTCAAAACTGAAGGCTCAACCATTCGTCTGCAAGGTGGTGGTAAATTAACGGCCACTAAAATTGATGTACCTGCTGATATTTCTTCTGCCGCTTTTTTTATGGTCGGTGCAAGTATCGCCCCTAATGCTGATGTGGTTTTAGAGCATGTCGGCATCAACCCAACACGTATTGGTGTTATTAATATTTTACGCGCTATGGGTGGTGATTTAACCTTACTCAATGAACGTGAAGTCGGTGGTGAGCCTGTCGCAGATATTCGTGTACGCAGTGCCAAACTCAAAGGCATTCACATTGATGAGGCTGATGTGCCGTTAGCCATTGATGAGTTTCCGTCTTTATTTATTGCCGCCGCCTGTGCCGAAGGTACAACCGTATTGACAGGTGCAGAAGAACTACGCGTCAAAGAGTCTGACCGTATTCAAGTGATGGCCGATGGCTTAATTACACTCGGCATTAATGCACAACCGACACCTGATGGCATGATTATTCAAGGTGGGCAATTGGCTGGCGGTAAAGTCATTAGTCATGGCGACCATCGAATTGCCATGTCTTTTGCGATTGCTGCTTTACGCGCCAATGGTACAATTGAAATTGAAGACTGCGCTAATGTCGCTACCAGTTTTCCATTATTTGTTGAATTGGCGCGCGGCGCAGGTTTAAAGATTAAAGTGTTGGAAGTTTAAGAACGTTTCTGTAGGTCGGGTTTTAACCCGACTTATGGCGATGAACCGTAGAGGCGAAAAATCTTTCACCCTTATTTTTTACCCACTGTTTTTGGCTGATAAATCATAAAAAGCCTGTTTAATAACCAATTTATATCTTTTGTTACCCCTTTGGGTTGCAATTCCTCCCATATTTCTATAAAAAGCGCACGCGCCTTATGCCATCCCACATGGAAAGAATAATGGCCGTATTTCAAGTATTTTGCTGGAGCCACGCATGAGTGCAGAACTCGAACCTATGGTTAAAGCTGTAATAATTCCGCCTGTCATCACCATTGATGGCCCAAGCGGTTCAGGTAAAGGCACAATCGCCCATCGTTTAGCCTTAAAATTAGGCTTTCACGTCTTAGATTCTGGTGCGTTATATCGTTTGTTGGCTTTAGCTGCCCAACAACATGGCGTACAAACCGATAATGAAGCAGCACTACAAGTCTTAGCGGCACACTTAGACGCACAATTCCAAGATAACAACGGCGAAGCGATGTTGATTTTGGAAGGTGAAGATGTCACCCACAGTATTCGCACCGAAGAAATAGGCGCGGCAGCTTCAAAAGTAGCGGCCTTGCCAGCCGTCAGAGCGGCATTATTGCAGCGTCAATATGCGTTTAGAGAAAGCCCTGGTTTAGTTGCTGATGGCCGCGATATGGGCACAATTGTCTTTCCTGATGCCTGTCTAAAAGTATTTCTTACCGCCAGCGCCGAAGCTCGCGCCGAAAGACGTTATAAACAGTTGCTTGAGAAGGGCTTTGATGCTAGTTTAGCCGCCATTTTAAGCGACATACGCGCGCGTGATTTGCGCGATAGTGAGCGAGCCGTTGCTCCCTTGAAGCCTGCTGCGGATGCCATTGTTTTAGACAGTACGGCATTAGGTATAGAAGCGGTGCTAAAAGCAGTAGTGGAAGCCGCGAAAAAAACGCAACACTTGCATGGTTTTGCCGATATTTTGAGCGTATAAAGCTAGACACGAATTTGAAAGACTTTAATAGCACAGAGTTTGTTTCTTTGTTATTTGGGAAGATGACGTTAATGCACGACCAGTAAGGCATTAACGCTTGTCTAAACTAAGCAGCCCGGCATTAGCTGGTAATGTACGGCCAAAAAAATGATGCAACTGCATCCGTAGGTTTTATATGATGAATGAATCCTTTGCCGCCTTATTTGCAGAAAGCGAACTGCAATTTACCCAAGGCGCGGTTATCACTGGTGTGATTGTTGCGATTGACAGTGACTGGGTCACCGTTGATACAGGCTTAAAGTCTGAAGGCGTAGTGCCTCGCGAAGAATTCTTAAATGATATGCGCGAATTAGAAGTCAAAGTAGGCGACACCGTTGAAGTGGTTGTTGATGCGTTTGATAACGGTATGGGTCAAACTGTATTGTCTCGCGAAAAAGCAAAACGTGCCGAAACATGGACACGTTTGGACAAGATTTTCAACGATCAAGAAATCGTTCGTGGTCTTATCTCTGGCAAAGTCAAAGGCGGTTTCACCGTCGATATCGGCCCAATCCGTGCGTTCTTACCGGGGTCCTTGGTTGATACACGTCCTATCCGTGATACTACTCATTTGGAAGGCAAAGAGCTGGAATTCAAAGTTATCAAGCTTGACCAAAAACGTAACAACGTCGTTGTTTCTCGTCGTGCGGTTATGGAAGCTGAGTCTTCAGCCGAACGTGAAGTATTGTTAGGTCAATTGCAAGAAGGCCAAACCGTTAAAGGTGTTATCAAAAACCTCACTGACTACGGCGCATTCGTTGACCTCGGTGGTATTGATGGCTTGTTGCACATCACTGACATGGCTTGGAAACGTGTTAAACACCCAAGCGAAGTAGTTGAAGTCGGTCAAGAAATGGAAGTTAAAGTCCTTAAATTTGACCGCGAGCGTAATCGTGTATCCTTGGGCTTAAAACAATTGGGTCAAGATCCTTGGTTAGCGTTGATGAGCAAGTATCCAAAAGGTACAGTCACTCGCGCTAAAGTCACTAACCTCACTGACTACGGCTGTTTCGCTGAAATCGCTGAAGGCGTTGAAGGTTTGGTTCACGTTTCCGAAATGGATCACACCAACAAAAACATTCATCCATCCAAAGTTGTGCAAATTGGCGACGAAGTGGATGTCATGGTTCTTGAAATCGACGAAGAACGTCGTCGTATTTCTTTGGGTATTAAACAATGTAAAGCGAATCCTTGGGATGAGTTTGCTAAGACCCATGAAAAAGGCCAAAAAGTGTCTGGCAACATCAAATCCATTACTGACTTTGGTATCTTCATTGGTTTACCTGGTGGTATTGACGGTTTGGTGCACTTGTCTGATATTTCTTGGAATGAAGCAGGCGAAGAAGCTATCCGCAAATTCCGCAAAGGTGACTTGGTTGAAGCCGTTATCCTTGCTGTTGATGCCGAAGGCAACCGTATCTCTCTTGGCGTAAAACAACTGCAAAAAGACCCGTTCAGCGACTTTACTTCTACTCATGAGAAGGGTGCAGTTGTTAAGGGTGTGATTAAAGCTGTTGATGCTAAAGGTGCGACTGTTGAACTGACCGACGGCGTAGAAGCAACATTAAAAGCGTCTGAAATCATTCGTGACCGTGTTGAAGATGCGTCCAAGCATTTGACAGTAGGTCAAGAAATCGAAGCGAAAATCATTGGTGTTGACCGTAAAGCACGCGTCATCAACTTATCGATTAAAGCAAAAGACGAAGCAGATGAGCGTGAGGCAATGTCTAACGTTCGTAACACCCAAGCTGCTGAAGTTGCTACTTCCAACGCAGCTGGCCCACGTACCATTGGCGACTTGATTAAAGCGCAAATGAAGTAATTGGTCAGATTTGTGCTGTAAATGAAAACGGGGGTTTGCTACCCCCGTTTTTTTATGGTAAATCATAAGGCGAAAACAACGAGGAGCGGTAACAACATGCCATTAACAAAATCTGCGCTCATTATGCGTATTACTTCCAGACAACAATTGTTGACGGAAAAAGATGTTGAGTTGTCTGTCAAAGCGTTATTAGAACAAATGGTTGAAGCCTTGGCTGCGGGTCAACGGGTAGAAATTCGTGGTTTTGGCAGTTTTAGTTTGCATCATCGCCCCCCACGTTTAGGGCGTAACCCTAAAACGGGTGAAAAAGTCGAAGTCGGCTCAAAATATGTACCTCACTTCAAACCTGGTAAAGAGCTAAAAGATCGTGTTGATGAAGCGAAAGCGCAAGAAGGCTAATAATGAGCTTTAACTTTCTCAAGCGTATCCTGTTGGTGGTGTTGCTGCTCTTGGTGAGTTTTTGCGGGGTGTGGTTGGTAGTGACCAATCCACAACCGATACATTTGAATTTGCTGCTGTTGGAAGTGTCCGATATAAACAGTGGCGTCGTTATTCTGATTAGCTTTGTGGTGGGCTGTTTGGTGGGTTTGTTGTCGGCGTTGGTGATTTTTAAGGTATTGCCGTTACGTTGGCAGTTACGCCAATCACAACAACAGATTGCCGAGTTAAGAAAACAGAACGCGAAAGCACCGCCCAGCTTGTAGGTCGGGTTTTAACCCGACAAATATCGCGTAAGTCGAACGCTAAGTTTTAATCTGCAAAGTTGGACTGAAGTCCGACCTATTTCAGCTTTTCAAATTACGATAATGGGCAAAAATCTCTTTTAGGCCATATCTCGGTATAAAGCCAAAAGTCGTTCTAAATAAACTGCCATCAATAGTGGTCGCGTATTTAAAGTAATCTAATAGGTGAGGAGGGAAGTACTCGGTTTTCATGAGTTTGCCCAGTAGCAATGGCATTTTGGGAGGGATGGAGGGAATGCGTTGTTTTTTACAGCCACATAATTCAACGGCTGTTTGGTACGGTACACAATCGTCAGGTGCGACATTGTAAATACCTGCGTGATTCTGTTCAAACGCCACAACAATGGCATCGGCCATATCTTCTAAATGAATAAACTGCATCATCGGTGAAAAACCCATCAACACAGGTACACGTTTCTGCATTAGCGATTGACTGAGCGTGTTATTGACACCAGGGCCAATAATGTTACAAGGGCGCAAAATAGTGATGTTCAGATCAGGATATTTCCATAAATAAATCGTCGCTAAATTTTCTAACTCCACCGAATCCACCAAATCCATGGTAATCCCTGCCGCCTTTAAGGGGGAGCTTTCGACCAGATAGGCAGGATTGAGCGGGTGTGCGCCATAAACAAAATAAGTCGATAAAATCAGCGTTTGCTTAACATGATATTGACGCGCTAAGTCTAATAACCGTTGACTACCAATGACATTGGCAGCATAACGGCCTTCACGGCTATTTTCATGCGAGCCAATACGCCCTAAATGAATAATGCCCGCAAAGTTATATTCTTTAAATAAATCTTCAAAACTGCGCTTGTTAAAATCGACATGATAACTCGGAATATCTTCGGGCATACTGACTTCACGGCGAGTATCGCAAACAACAATGCGGTATTTGCCGTTTAATCGGCTGACCACTTGTTGAGCCAGCGCACCCGCAGCGCCAGTCACTAAAATGCAAGGAAGGTGGGGTTTACTCATCATTTTTATCCTGTTTAATGGCGTTTGGCTTGGCCTACTTTTATTAATTCTCGTATTTTGGCTTTGACAATGTTGACTTTGGCTTCTAAATCTTCCTCACAATGAATAGGCCCTTCAAAATACATAGGCTCGCCAAAAATGAGGGTAACTTTGGCAGGGATGGCAAAGGGTGGGGCAATAGGTACATAAGGCAAACCAAAGCGTTTAGCCAATCCCTTAGCATTAGCAAACATCGGTAATGCTTCTTCGCAGCCAACCACACCCACAGGAATAATGGGGGTATTAGTATCAATGGCAATATGCATAAAACCAGTACCAAAACGTTGTAATTGATATCGCTTGGCAAAACCTTTAGCGGTGCCACGTACCCCTTCGGGAAAGACAATAACCGCTTCGTCTTGTTTGAGCATGTCGTAACAATTACGAACTTCGGCGGTAACCGCGCCTAAGTTATTCATCCAATTGCCAATATAAGGCACTGCGGTAAAAAAGCGTTCAATCATCACCCGTGGCACACGCGGTGCATAAGGATTCGTCAATAAGCTATAACCCATCAATGCGCCGTCTAAGGGTAAATGGCCAGAGTGATTAGCAATAATTAATACGCGACCTGTCGCGGGAATATGTTCACGGCCATAAGCCTCAACGCGAAAGTATTTTTCGTACAATAATCGAGTGATAGCTGCCGCTTTATAGGCGGTTTTTTTATGATAACCCCAGCGGTCATACTCTAGACTGCCCAAAGGTTTGGGCGCTTCATCTATTTTCTGTTTTAGATCGGCGGGTAATAACCAGTTTTGTACTTTGTCGAAAAGCATTCACTATGCCTCCTCTTTAGATGTAGCTCTATCCTAGCAATAATAACACGCGCATGACACTGTGTTTTCATGGGCGGTGCTGCCATATTGATGCCTCATCATGCTAAACTAGCTCACCATTTTTTAGCTGGGCGAACGCTGAAGCGGGGTCAGATGAACAAAAAGCGTGTTTTAGGTACAAAATACAATACATCTACCTTGTTTCGCTTGACCCTAACACGGCAGGATTGTTATAAATTGCACACACTGCGCCAAGCCACTGAATGCCGCGTATCTCTCGTCTTGAATGTAGACCAATAATAAGGGGAAGAAATGAATAAGTCCGAACTGATCGATGCTATTGCTAGCTCGGCTGACCTTACCAAAGCAGATGCTGCGCGTGCTTTAGATGCAACGATTATTGCAATTACCAGTTCTTTAGCCGCAGGCGAAGCCGTCGCTTTAGTGGGCTTTGGTACGTTTAGTGTCAAAGAACGTGCCGCGCGTAAAGGTCGTAACCCAAAAACAGGTGTAGCGATTGATATTGCTGCGAGTAAAGTCCCAGACTTTAAAGCAGGTAAAAGCTTAAAAGATGCAGTTGCCTAAGGTGATTGTAGCTTTTGAAGCGATAAGCGCGTCCAATTTGGGCGCGTTTTATTTTCCATAGTGGTGTTATCCTCTTTATTTTTGTCTTGTTTGTGGTGAACGTTCATGCAGGCCTTTCGTGATTTAGTGCGTGGTTGGTTGGGTAAAACCTTGCTCGCATTGTTGATGGTTCCCTTTGCTATTGTCGGCATTGAGTCTTATTTTGTCGGTGGCAAAGCAGCTCCTGCAGCCACCATTAACGATGAAGATATTAGTCAAAATGAATTAGATCGAAGTGTTGACCAGCAACGCCAACGTATCTTGGCCAGTATGGGCGAAAATCCTGATGCCTCGCGTCTTGATGTCGCGGTGCTGAATCAAGAAGTGTTAAAAGGCTTGATTGACCGTACTGTACTCAGTCAACAAGCCAAAAAAGCAGGATTTTTGATTGACGATGCGACGATCTATCGTTTGATTCAAGAAACACCCGCTTTTCAAGAAAATGGTGTTTTTTCCGAAGCACGTTACGAACAAGTGTTGCGTAACATGGGCGAAGATGCAGCTAATTTCCCTGCCAAAGCCAAGAAAGAAATTGCGGTGTCGCAGTTAGTGGCAGGCATTAACCAAACGGCTTTTGTGTCGGCCAAAGAATTAGATGTGTTATCGGCATTAGATAATCAAAAGCGTGATATTCATGTGGCGATGATTAGTGCCGCGCCTTTCTTGTCAACGGTTCAGGTTTCTGATGATGAAGTCAGTAAATTTTACAAAGCCAACATCACGAACTACACCAGTGACGAAAAAGTCAGTGTCGATTATTTGGTACTCGGCTCGGAATTATTTGCCGATAAAGTCATGTTGACTGATGCCGATATCGACGCGCGTTATGCCGAAAAAGTCAAAGCCTTAGAAAGCAACGAACAACGTCGTGCCTCACATATTCTGATTAATGTCGATGACAAAATGAAGGATGCCGATGCCTTAGCAAAAATCAAAGGCATTGCCAAACGCATTCAAGCAGGTGAGGACTTTGGTGCGTTGGCAAAACAGTTATCACAAGATGTGGGTTCAGCCGCTAATAATGGCGATTTAGGTTTTGCCAATAAAGGTATGTTTGTGCCTGAATTTGAAAAGAAACTGTATTCGTTAAAAATGAATGAAGTTTCTGAGCCTGTGAAAACCCAATTTGGTTATCACATTATCAAATTAATGGAAATTCAAAAGCCAGCTGTTCCGACATTGGCAGAGTTACGCCCAACCTTAGAAACGGAAGTCCGTGCTGCTAAATCCGAAGAGTTGTATGCCGAAGCCGTCGAAAAAATGGATGCTTTAGCCTATGAGTCCTCTGATTTAAAAGAAGGGGCTAAACAGTACGCGATGACTGTACAAACTTCACCGTTATTTGCTAAACAAGGTGGTGAAGGCTTAGGTGCTAATCGAAAAGTGGTGCAAGCGGCATTTAGTGATGAAGTGTTGAAAGAAGGTAAAAATTCAGCGGCTTTGGCATTAGACGACCGTCACAGTGTTTGGATTCATCTTAACAAGCACGAAGCAGCACGCACCAAACCACTGGCAGAAGTCGCGGCTGACATAAAATCAACGTTACAGTTAGAAAAAGCCAGTGCCAAAGCTAAAGCCGAAGCCGAAGCCATTGCTAAAGAAGTGAATGCGGGAAAATCGAGTACTGAGATTGCGGCCAGCCATAAAGTTCAATGGTTAGACTTTGTGGCGACAGCGCGTACTTCAACAGCCCCTGCTGGCGATCTGTTGAAAGTGGCTTTCCGTTTACCCAATCCTAAAGCCAATACTTGGTCTGCGGGGGCTGCTGCCATTGCCAAAGATTTTGCTGTTGTCGCATTAAGTAAAATTGATGTAGGCGCGTCTTCTTTGACCACTGACCAAAAGAAACAGTTTATGGCGTCGTTGGCCAATGCGCGTGGCCAGCAAGAACTACAAGACTATGTTGTCTATTTGCGAGCATCAGCCAAAGTCAAAGAAGCGGCTGAAAAAGAGAAAGACAAAAAGTGATGCAAGCTAACTAACGCGGTGTCTTTTCATACAAGGGCAGAAACTTCGGTTTCTGCCCTTTGTTTTTTTAGCGTATTATGCGCGTCTAATTTTTTATCATTTATCGTGCCATGAAAACCATTAGTTCTCGTCAGAATCCCATAATTAAAGACCTGCACCTGTTAGCTAACTCAGCAGCGGAACGTCGCAAGCAAGCGAAGACTATTTTGGATGGTGTGCATTTACTCCAAGCCGCCGTTGAAAAGGGCATTTCTTTGACGATGGTATGTGTCAGTGAGCACGGCTATCAGTCGCCAGAGATTATGGCTTTAGTAGCGCGTTTAG
>JBKJUH010000404.1:0-4380 GCA_046590075.1 Agitococcus sp. | reverse complement strand
GTTGGCTTAACCTATAACGTATCGGGAAACTTAACCGAAGGGCAAACCAATATCGGCGTTGGCATTAATGGTGCTGCTACCTTTGGTAATGCCATTATTGCAACTGGTATTTAGACCTCGTCTTAGCTACATCAAGCGCAGTTTCGGCTGCGCTTTTTTTATGGAAAACTTCATACTGTTGATACTGTCTTTGCTGATTTTCGACTACAATCAGCCATAGCGTAGCTCAAGAAAGCGATTTAAAATCGTTCTAAATTCATTTCAGGGACAGAACCCTATGCGTTTTCAAGGCATTTATCTCTCCATAGCACTGTTAGCGGCAACAACTGCCCACGCGGACGCTATTCTGCAACAGGCCGAAACTCTGCTGAATGACAAAAAACACATTCAAGCCTATGACCTACTTGCGCCTTTAGAAGAAGAACGCGCAGGTGACCCCGACTATGATTATTTATTGGGCATGACTTTTTTAGGTATGGGCGAGCCTGCGCGTGCCGCCTTTGCGTTTGAACGGTGCTTGAATGTCAATCCTGAAAATGGCCCTTGTCGGGTGCAAATGGCGCGTACTTATATTCTGTTGGGTGAAACCCCGAGCGCACGTAACGAGCTACAAACGATTAAAGACTTTAATCCACCACCTGAAGTTGAAAACCTTGTTGCTCAATATTTAGGTGTGATTAGCAATGCCGAAAAACAACAACAGCGTCATATCAGCGCGTTTGCGCAATTGGGTTTGGGTTATGACAGCAATATCAATAGTGCCACTGAAAACTCCAAAATCGCCCTGCCCTCAAGTGCTGGCCAAGCTTTTTTAACCGTTCCTGTTAGTGCTGATAGTGCTTTTTTACAACTACAAGCAGGCTCAGGCATTCGCTACAAATTTAGCCCAACGGTTGCAGGACTGGCCGATATCAATGTGCAACAACGTAGTGTCCTCGATAATCACGACTATGACTACACCACGCTTGATACCAGTGCTGGCGGTCTCGTTAATCTCAATAACAATGTGCAAGTGCAAGCTAAATTACAACTGCAAAAAATGTGGCTTGATGGTCAATCCTACCGTGATGTCTTGGGTCTTTTAGCCCAAGGTCAAAAGGCGATGAGTGATACCAGTCAATTAGCCATCTTTAGTCAATTGAGCCAACTGCGCTACGACACCCAAACAGCGCGTGATGCTAACCGTCTCAATCTTGGACTTGCTTATTCGCAAGCTTTAGACCTTCGCTATTCACCGTCGTTTTACGCCAGTATTTATCGCGGCACCGAAACCGCCAACAACAGTCAATTCGACTATTTTAGTCAGTCGTTCTTAGGCTTGCGTGTCGGTGGCAGTCTGGTCTATACCGACAATATCCGTATCAATGGCCATTTAAGCACTGAAACACGCAACTTTGACGCCATCAATCCCTTTTTACCGTTTACCAGTAAACGAAAAGATACCGAAACCAATTTAATGCTTGGTTTAACATGGCAAATAAAACCTCAACTGTCATTGCAACCCAACTACACCTACAGCACCAATAACTCCAACCTGCCGATTAATGACTACACGCGTCACATCGTCAGTGTTGATTTGCGCTTTGATATGTAACAGGGAAGAATACTATTATGTTTCACACATCCACTTTATCTCGCCAAACCCCGTTACTCAATGCCAAAGGTCTATTAGCCGCGATGGTGACGGTGTTGCTGTCAGGCCAAGCCTTAGCTGATGCCGCAGGCCGCGTGACCTTTGTCTCGGGCGAAGTCACCGCTATCAGCAGCGATGGTAGTCGTCGTGTCTTAACCAAAAGTGAACTGGTTAATAGTGGCGAACGCCTAGAAACAGGCAAAGGACGCTTACAAATTCGTTTTACTGACGGGAGTTTTATCTCCTTACAACCCAATACGGTGTTTGGTTTAGATAACTACAGGTTTGCGCGCAACAAACCCCAAGAAAGCTCGTTACTGTTTAACTTTGTTCGTGGTGGCATGCGTACCATTAGTGGTACCATTGGCAAAGTCAATCGGGCAAATTACACAGTAAAAACACCTGTAGGTACTATTGGTATTCGTGGTACAGGTTATGTCGCCACGCAAGAACCGAATGGCCGCCTACTACTCACCGTCAACAAAGGCATTGTTAATATCAGTAATGACTTTGGCAATAGCAACGTCCAAGCGGGTCAAACCTTCCAAATTGAACCCAATAAAGCCCCTGAACCTGCACCGCAAGGTTTGGCCGCCGAAGTATTGGCCAAAAAACCTGTACCTCGTGCTGATACTCCTGAGCCGAAAAAAGACGACGACACCGATAAAAAAGACGAGACTCGCGCTCCCGAGATGATAAGTTTTGGCATGAGCAACGATGCCAACGTGCCTGATTTTGCTAACGGCGACCAAACCAATGAAGATGGCCAACCCAATGCCACCCTCTTTCCCTTTGTTATTCAAAGTGTCGATGGCGTGCCACGTTTAAGCAGCTTTGGCAGCCTGTTAAAAGGCTCATCAGGGGCGATGGTGACTGAAAACGTGTTGGCTGCATATAATAGCGTTGGTGATGATGGCCAAACTGTTGGCAATCTTATTGGCCTCATTAGCACACCCATAACAAACCCCACGACTAACAGTTCTTTGCTGTTAGATACACGCAAAGTGAACAACCCTTTGCAGTTTTCAGGCGTTAAACAAATCCGTTCACTGTCATTTGGCGAGTGGACAAACGGTCAAGCAGCTTATGTTGATAACATTCTAAATATCTCTGCGCTGGACTTAACTGCCACGCAATTTATGCCCTATATTGTCGGCACAACCAGCAGTAAAGACTTGGGTAATAATCAAAAAATCAGCTACTCCTTAGTAGATGCGACACCTGCACGTGCTGGCAGCAGTGTCGGTCAACTCACTAGACTCAACATCGATATTGACCTCAATCTAGTGCCGATGGTGAATGTCGATTTAGCCGTTAATATCGACAACAGCACCTACACTGCGAATGTACAAAATCGCGCTCTTGGCCTGAATTTAGACAAAAAACTGACTGGCTTTACTTTAAATGGTGTTAGCGATAATTTCTTTGCTACGAGCAGCGGTACTAACAATACCATTTGCGCGAACAATGGCTGCCCCGTCAACTTATCGGCATTTTTTTCGGGTAGTGATTTAGGCGCAGTTTATGAAATTGACCGCCCGAATACGCTTACGTCTATTGGTGGTGTGGCGGTGCTGACGGGTGGTGTACCTAGTACCATCAGCTTAGCTAGCAATCGTTTGGCTACTAACCTCACTAATGCCTATAGCGCACTGTTTAGCAATAATGCAGGCATTAGTATTAGCCCTAATCCTGTCACCCAGTTAAGTGCCGTTTTTGATAATACTACGGGCGGTTGGCGCACAGGTTTTCATACACAAACGGTAAATGGTGTGCTGACAGCCACAGATAGGTATGGCGTAACCACGGGCATCAACAATCAAGGTAATCGCATTGCTGCGGCTAATATCAGTCAAGTTGGCCATGCTGACAAGACACTGACATGGGGTGTTTGGAGCAACGGCTTGGTTGATGTCAACAACTCTACCCAAGACTTTCAGTTAAGCTCGACGCAGAAAATTCATTATATTCTGGGCTTGCCGACGACTGCCGCAGCGATTCCTACCAATACCTCAAGCCGCGCTTTTTATGCTTTCCAAAATGGCACGACGCCCACGGTAAACGCGTCAGGTTTGACAGGTAGTTTAAGCAGCAGTAGTTATCTTGATTTCGATTTTGGCAGTAATAAAGTCGTGCTTAATTTAGACATGGCGTTATTGAGCAACACGCAATCATTCGCTCTTAACGCGACAGGTCAAACGACATTAAATCGTGTTGCAAATGCAGGTACATTTAATTTTGATAATTTGACGGTCAAATTGGGTGCAGGCAACCCTTGTAACTCCCTCGGTTGCTCTGCCACTGCTTCGGGCTTTTTAGCAGGTAGCGCCGCTGATTGGGCAGCGTTAAATTACAGCATCAATGCCGTGAGTGCTGCCGTCAATAATGGCTTATTCATCACCACCGAAGGTGTTGCTGCGTTTAAGTTTGATGCCAACAAAGCCGCGCCTATATCTACACTAGCCAATACCAGCAATTTCGATTATGTGGCTTTACTCAGTAAACAAGTGAATGATAACCCTGAAATTTCAGTCACTTCCACTGTACTCAGTGAGGTCAGTGCCAGCTTCGACCCCAGCACATTGGTCTGGCAAACAGGTACATTATTCGACGAACCAGAAACGCTATATGGTTTAGTCAACACCGCCACCGCTGCTTCCTCAACCGAAGTGAACCATTACAAACAAACCTTGTCTTGGGGTAGATGGTTAAATACCGATATTCATTATGGCAATGCCAATAGCTCC
>JBKJUH010000210.1:0-3148 GCA_046590075.1 Agitococcus sp. | reverse complement strand
ATCCAGCATGTCCTGAAACTGCCGTTTGTTATCGATGGTCAGGAAGTCTATGCCTCGGCCAGTATCGGCATTGCTATGTCCTGCGCCCAACTGACGGCTGACGAGATGCTGCGTAATGCCGATATGGCAATGTACCGCGCCAAGGGGCTGGGCGGTGGCCGTTGCGAGTTCTACGACCAAAGTATGCATATGCAGGCCGTCAATCTGCTGAGGGTCGAAAACGATTTGCGCCGAGCGATGCTTGATAACCAGCTTGTACTGCATTACCAGCCAATTGTCTGTTTTCAGACGGGTATTATTGTCGGTGTCGAAGCACTGGTGCGCTGGCAAAAAACGCCGTTAGTTCTAATCTATCCCAATGATTTTATTTCCATCGCCGAAGATACGGGTCTAATTATACTGCTGGACATGTGGGTATTGCAGGAAGCCTGTCTGACCATGCGTCGGTGGCAAACCGAGTTTCCGCGCCAGAAACCGCTAACCGTCAGCGTCAACCTGTCAGCGCGGCTGTTTGCTCAGCCTAATTTAGTGGCACAAGTACAGCAGATTATTGATAACACAGGCATTGACCCCGCCTCATTGCGGCTGGAAATCACCGAAAGCATGTCGATGGGCGATGCCGAGCGTTCGGTCACTGTGCTGTTGCAGCTCAAGCAATTGGGCGTGCATTTGAGCATTGACGATTTTGGCACTGGCTACTCGTCGCTCAGTTATCTGCACCGTTTTCCTGCCGACATCCTAAAGATTGACCGCTCGTTCGTCACGCGCATGGGTCAGAGCCATGAATGCCTGCAAATCATCACCTCAATTATGAGTCTAGCGCGTAATTTGGGCATGAATGTCATTGCCGAAGGCCCAGAAACGGCCGACCATGTCAGCCAGCTACAGGCATTGGGCTGTGATTATGGGCAGGGCTATTTTTTCTCGCGGCCAGTGTCAGCCGATAAGTTCCGCGCGCTGCTGGCATCGGCGTTTGTTTATGCAATTTAGGCGACCCAATCGCCAGCTCGGCCACCCCACCAGCCGTAGCAGCGCCGCATACAACGCAGTACAGGCATGGCGCATTTTATAGTGACCAGTAGCAGCATTGACTTAGCAAAAGTGATGGTGGATACTGGCAATTAAATGCTTGAAAATTATAACGATTAAATAAACGTAGGCAACCCATGCAACACACTTCTTGCGTTAATCAAACCTTATTGCATTCATCATGTTTGCAACCATAAAAGAACGGTATTTACTCAAAGTACGTGGGCTACTGGCCGTACTTTGGCTGTTGTTTTTGGTCTCTTTGTTTTTCGACCCACTCGCCATTTCCGCCAAGACAACGTCATGGGATATCCGTCTATTTTGGACGTTGATTAGTCTCGCGCCAATATTTTTGCTGGTTTTTGGCCATGAGGCTTGGCGACGCATTTGTCCATTGTCATTCTTCAGCCAACTGCCCAAATATCTGGGCAAACAAAAACCCGATATTTTTCCAAAAGAGTCGTGGATAGCAAAAAATCATCTTTTTCTTCAGTTTTTTTTACTGGCGGCAGGTGTTTTGGCGCGCGCGGTATTTCTTAATAGTGATCGATTGCTGCTTGGATTATTTTTGACTATTCTGATATTGAGTGCCGTATTTATTGGCTGGAAATACTCAGGTAAACCGTGGTGTCATTATTTTTGTCCGATGTCCACGGTGCAAAAATTCTTCTCCGCACCCGGCGGTATTTTGGAATCTGCGCCCCATAGAGCGCCCACTCATATCCCTAAATCCATGTGTCGTATTGCGGTGGTTAATGCCGAAGACGAGCGCAGTTGTGTCAGTTGCCGAGCTAATTGCCCCGATATTGATTTGGAACAAAATTATTGGCGTGAACTAGATAAGCCAGGGCAGTCGCTGGTTTATTTTGGCTATCCTGGTGTGCTGCTGGGCTTCTATATTTTTCAAAGCTACCGCAACAATGGTATCGCCGCCGTCCTCAACGGTTCTTGGACGGCTCATAGTGTGTGGCAGCAAACCACAGCAAGCGATATTTTTATGGCGTTGTGGATCTTTAGTGTCTCCATCACCTTGACGGTATTGGTGTTATCGAACATCGAACGGTTATGGGCGAAGTATCGGCAAAAATTCGGCATTCAATACCCGCAAGCGCAGCACGAAGTGTATGCCACCACGGTTTTTTGTTCTATTCTCGGTTTTTATTATTTCGGGCAAGGGGCTTTTAAGTGGCTTATTCCTTCTGCTTTTTTGCCCGTGTTTTTAGTGCTGATAACAGGTGTTGCCATACTTTGGTTTTCTCGTTCTCTGCACCGTTCGCTGGGTCAGTATCAAAAAGAACTGCTGACCCTGAAACTAAGAAAACAACTGGATCGCTTGTACAGCTCGGGATCGGAAGTATTAAGAAAAGTCTTGGGCAATAAGAAGCTCACGGATTTGCAGGAAAATGAAATTTATTGGGTCGGGCGAACCCTGAATGCCTACTCCTCCGAGAATAGCGCGATGCTTTACCAAAGCTTACTCAAGCCTCTGTTGAAGCAAGAAAATTTAACGTCCGAAGAGTTATTTGATTCGCTGTCGTCAATGCGCTCGGCGCTGGGCGTGCGCGAAGAGGATCACCATGTTATCTTGCGGAAAATGCAGGAGAGTACAGGCCTCAAAAGTGGTGAACGTATGCCACTGGAAGATACGCTCAGGACGGCACTGTATCAAAGAGTCTTGAAAGCCTTGCCCGATATTACCGCCGAAAATCTGCGGGAGATGGCGATAAAGCTAAACATGCCGACGGAGGGCAGGGGCAGTTTTCCGATGAAAGATCAGCCGCAACTGGCGGTGGGTATGTTGCTTGACCTAAGCATCAGCGACGGTAGAAAAAGCGTTAAATACCGCGCCCGCATTGAGCAAATGTCGGGGCAGGATATCTGGGTCGAACTCGAGTCAAACAATCTAACGCCGCCTTTTAAGGCAGGTGCGCTAGTGACAGGCTATTGTGTTGACAGGCGTTTGGACTGCGCCTTTCGCTTTTTATCGCGCATTAAACGTAAGCATTTAGACAAACCGCAGCGCATTCTGATCCAAACGCCAAGCGATTTGGCCTGTACCGAACGGCGCGTTTTTATGCGCGCCGCGATTGCCTTCAAAGCAACCCTGACACCGTTAGCC
>JBKJUH010000278.1:0-5748 GCA_046590075.1 Agitococcus sp. | reverse complement strand
CTTATTTTTGTTACCCAAATACTTGTGTAGATACCTATGCCCTCAACAGGGAGACAGGGCTGGTGTGAGGGTGAAAAACAGCCAAATCATGGCTTATTTGCACACGTTCACCTTGCTTTATTCGTGTTCAATCCCAATTGAAAGCTTTATGCTTGAATATAACTAATTAATTGTTTTTTGCTTGCCAAAGGAGCGCGTTATGGAATCCCGTCACATTCGTTTATTAATTTTAGGCTCAGGCCCTGCAGGTTATACCGCAGCCGTGTACGCTGCGCGTGCCAACTTAAAACCTGTGGTCATTACAGGTATGGAAGCAGGTGGCCAACTCACCACCACCACTGAAGTCGATAACTGGCCAGGTGATGCTCACGGTTTAACAGGCCCTGATTTAATGGTGCGTATGCAAGCTCATGCCGAACGTTTTGGTACCGAAGTATTATTCGACCACATCAATAAAGTCGATTTTAACCAACGTCCCTTTCAGTTAATCGGTGATGCAGGCCATTACACGGCTGATGCGGTGATTTTAGCAACGGGCGCATCGGCACAATATTTAGGCTTAGAGTCCGAGCAAGCCTTTAGTGGCCGTGGCGTGAGTGCTTGTGCAACTTGTGATGGTTTCTTTTACAAAGGCCAAAAAGTGATGGTTGTCGGTGGTGGTAATACCGCGGTTGAAGAAGCCTTGTATTTAGCCAATATTGCCGAACATGTGACGTTGGTGCATCGTCGTGATAAATTAAAATCAGAGAAAATCCTGCAAGACCATTTATTTGCCAAAGAAAAAGAAGGCAAAATCAAAATTATTTGGAATCACGCTTTAGACGAAGTGTTGGGTGATGATAGTGGCGTAACCAGCGTCCGTTTAAAATCGACCACTGATGACAGCACACAAATTGTTGATGTAGCAGGTGTCTTTATTGCGATTGGCCACAAACCCAATACCGATACTTTTGTTGGTCAGTTAGACATGAAAAATGGTTATTTAACGGTAAAAAGCGGTAATGATGGCAATGCCACCGCAACCAGTGTTGCAGGTGTTTTTGCTGCGGGTGATGTTGCCGACCATATTTATCGTCAGGCCATTACCTCAGCAGGTTCAGGCTGTATGGCGGCGTTAGATGCCGAAAAATATCTGGACAACTTGAAGTAATAAAAAAGCCCCCTGCTTCATCAAAAACAGGGGGCTTTTTAACGGTGATTAGCCCGCTAAATTAGCGTTAGCAAAATCCCAGTTCACTAAACTTGCCAAGAAAGTCGCAATGTACTTTGGACGCAAGTTACGGTAATCGACATAATACGCATGTTCCCATACATCAATCGTCAACACCGCTTTTTGGCCGTGAACTAATGGTGTATCGGCATTGCTGGTTTTGGTGATAGCTAATTTGCCATCGGCACCGACAACCAACCAAGCCCAGCCCGAACCAAATTGCGTGGTTGCTGCGGCGGTAAACAATTCAACAAACTTGTCATAACTACCAAAATCAGCAGTGATTTTGTCAGCAATCGCGCCTGTTGGCGCACCACCACCATTAGGTTTCATGGAATGCCAATAAAACGTGTGATTCCAAACTTGCGCAGCATTGTTAAAAATACCTGCTTTGCTGGCATCACCTGCCACAGCATGAATAATGTCTTCCAAGCTTTTTTCGGCTAAGTCGGTATCTTTAATCAAATTACCCAAATTAACCACATAAGCATTGTGATGCTTACCATGATGGATATCTAAGGTTTCGCCGCTAATATGCGGCTCTAAAGCACTACGCTCATAAGGTAATGCTGGTAAAGTAATAGCCATGACGCTAGCTCCTTGATGAATAAATACAATACCCTCAACTACTTAAAGCAATTAAGGGCGAAAAAATTACAAGCTGGCCGCGTTTTCAGCAAGGTATGCAGCCACACCCTCAGTAGAAGCAACCATACCTTTGTCGCCTTTTTTCCAGTTTGCTGGGCAAACTTCGCCGTGTTCTTCGTTGAATTGTAAGGCATCAAACAAACGAATCAATTCTTCCATGTTACGGCCTAACGGCAAGTCATTGATGATTTGTGAACGAACAATGCCGTTTTTATCAATTAAGAACGCGCCACGCAACGCCACACCACCGTCGGTTTCCACGTCATAGGCTTTGACAATACTATGGGTAATATCGGCAGCTAAGGTGTATTTAACTTGACCAATACCGCCATCACTCACCGCAGTGTTACGCCATGCGTTGTGGGTAAAATGAGAGTCAATAGAAACACCCACCACTTCCACATTACGCGCTTGAAAATCAGGAATACGGTGATCTAAAGCGATTAACTCAGACGGACAAACAAAGGTAAAATCTAAGGGATAGAAAAATACTAAACCGTATTTGCCTTTTAATGCTGAAGCCAAATTAAAGCTTTCAACAATTTCGCCATTCGCTAACACTGCAGGAACAGTAAAATCTGGTGCAGGTTTGCCTACTAATACAGCCATGATGGACTCCTTTTAGGATAATGGAAAACGCGAAACATACGTTTTTTGTGCTAATTCTAACCAATTCCGAGCAATACAGTCGGATAATTGGCAAGTGTGGCAAAGATGAGGCTTTATTTGGCAGATTTCAAGGTAGCAAAGGCAGACAATTTTCTTTTTGTCACACTTTTTCTACACTTAGAGGGAGGGTTACGATTTTCATGACGGATATGAAACATAAAATCAAAAAAAGATGAGCATAAAATAACTTAGAGCATTCTTTGATGTCTTTTTTTGGCTAATGCCCAGCCACTCAACACCAAAATAACGAGTATCAGTGCCAAAGCATCAACAAACCATACGCCCCAATGACCCAATAAACGCCCTGAATGCGCATCTAATAACCATCGTTCCACACTAATTCGCGCTGCGGGTTGAATGGGTTTTAACCATGTACTAGGCTGGTAGGTTGACAGGCTTAGGCTTAAATCATCGGTATTTAAACGATAGACGTTATTCGTGGTTTGTAAGTACGCAATATTCGCTTCACTCATGGTAGCGGTAAATGTTTGCTGTAATCCGTGAAGGCTATCGGTCTGGTCGATTAACTCGCCATTACTTGTGAGTAACAACAGATGCTGAGGACAAGCAATCACAATCATGTCTGCTAAGCGCATAACGCCCAATAAAGAGGAGCAATCGCCTAAATTTTGTTGCGCTAAATATAAGCCACTTTGAGTAATAGACAAGGTCTTATTATCAATGGTGATATTGCTTTCCGTTGATTGAACGCCGTACCAATTGAGCCAAAATGTTGAGTCCACTGCTTGTTGGTCTAACTGAAAATCATCACCATGATTGAGTAGTACCCCAGAAATCACCATCCACAATAAAAAAGCACTTAACAACACACCCATTCGTCGATGCCAACGCAATAACCATAAACGCCAATGCAGTTTTTTTTTCATAGTTTATTGGCCGAATCTTTTTCTGCATCAAACATCAACGCCAAACGCGCAGTCTTTTGTAATGCCCATACCGACAAGGTTGCCCCTGTAATACCGTCAATTTTTTTATTGAGTTTATCATTGCTCGTTAAAGTTAAACCGTGAAACTGGCGGGTAAAAAAAGATTGTTGAACTTCACCACCTCTACTTTCTCGATAAGCCAACACTTCAACGGCTAATATTTTGCCATTTTCAACAATCACGCCAGTGGTAATGGGTTGCTCTTTACCAATTTCATCAATAATCCAAGCAGTACGCTGATTTGCTTGCCAATAACGCACTCTTAATCCTTGATATGGATGATCCAGAATGGCTTCAGCACGTTTTTTTAAGGGCGGTTTTAACCATAACGTCATGGCTTGCGGGTGTTCACCCAAATTACTGGCTACAAAACGCTCAAAAGACAGGCTTTCTGCGTTTACCGCATACGAGAAGCACAACAAACCCACGACCAGCAAATAACGAGAAAACATACAACTCCAAAAATACAGCCTAGACATGGCTATAATATTAGATAAAGCAAGTTGCAAATGCAAATCATTCTCTATTAGGAACTGATTCATCCACTAAATATGCTATCTTGGGTAACTTTGGTCGTAAGTCGCTTTACATTTTCGCAAATAGTTTTATGGTATGACTTAGCGGCGAGATTCGTATTTTTAGTATGAATGTTGTATCATCTTACAGCTCAGGACTTCCGCATCGCACCGCGATTAGTGCGTTTTGTGAACATAAGGCCGCCTAAAGCGGCTGAAATATGAACAAATACGCGATAACCGCGTAAGTCCTAAAGAAGGTATAAGTGATATGCTTGCAAAGATACTCAAGACATGGATAACTCTAAACCAAGCGTGAGTTTAGTGACAAAAATAATAATAGAGGGTGAGAATTTTATGTTTTTTCTGAAAGCACTATCGCAATCCAAATACGTATTATCCGCACTCACTGGCGTGTTGTTAACGGGTTCAGCTTTTGCTGGCACTGCAGGTCGAGTCAACTTTATTGTTGGCGAAGCAACTGCCACCGCCCCCGACAACACAACTCGTGTCCTTTATAAAGGCGACCTGATCAATAGTGGTGAAAAACTAGAAACCACACAAAAAAGTAGAGTACAGATTCGCTTTACTGATGGTAGCTTTTTATCGCTCACACCTAACTCCTTGTTTAATATTGAAAAATACAGTTTTAGTAGAGACACGCCCGAACAAGGTAGCGCGATCTTTAACTTTATTCGTGGTGGCATGCGTACCATTAGCGGCACAATTGGCAAAGTTAACCGCACTAACTACAAAATGAACACCCCTTTTGCCACTATTGGCATTCGCGGTACCGATTACTCCCTCGCCTCTCAAAATGACAAAATTGTCGTATTTGTTACTCATGGCAAAATTGCTGTTGATAACAGCGCAGGCGAAGCCGAAGTCCGCGAGGGTGAAACCTTTGAAGTAGAAGCCAACTCCGCTCCCAAACCTTCTAAAGAAAAAATTACGCTCGACACCATCGAAAGCGAAGAAGAGGCAATGCAGGACTGCAATAAATCATCTATTGAGTTTAAAAAAGGTGATTCCAACCTGTGCAAAAGCCTAAAAAGACAAACCGTTGCTACAACGGCTAGCTCTATCACCCCCGACACTATTCCTGCTGGTGAGGCAGAACGAGCCATTGAGCGGCCACGCTTAGAAGACTTCGCTAGTTATAACGAATTTATTCAGGCGATGTATATTTACAAAAAGGCAGAAGCCGATAAGTTATTAGCCTCAGAAGCCGCCAAACAATTACTCAATAAAGCCAATACGCCACAAATGAATATGGATGAATTGACTGAGTTGGAAACAGGCCCTTCTTTAGTTATCACTGGCTCCGAAGACCTTGAAACAGCCATTGACCAAGCGAAACTTTTTACGTCATTAAGTCAAATAGAGCGTTTTGGTTTAGACCGCACCAACTTTCAAAACTTCCCCATGCAGGCAGAGGATAACGACGCGCTGCAAAATACTGCCATCCATAATTCATTTCAATTTTTATTCAATAACGATGGAATGATACAGGCTACTAACGACACTAAGCGTATTGATGATGAGATAAAACGATTAAGTTTAACCACCAGCTTTGACTTAGAACAATTAAGTCTAAACGGCTTTGGCTTAGAAAAAGATGAAGACTCCTTACTAACTGGACTTGTTTTGAATTTAACTTCAAATTTTTTCGGCATTAACAGCCAAGCCTTTGATGTTGACTTTAACAATACGACGATAACACCCACCAGTAAAAACCTGTTTGATGGCATAGATATTA
>JBKJUH010000276.1:0-4176 GCA_046590075.1 Agitococcus sp. | reverse complement strand
ATTGGCTTGATTAAAGAAGATACGGCCAAAATGACGTTCATCAGGAAAGACTTCGTCTTGGCGCGGTAAGTTCGCACCACCTGAATCGACTAAATAAATACAGGGGAGATGATTTTCTTGGGCAATGGTTTGGCCGCGCAAATGCTTTTTAACAGTGATTGGGTAATAAGAGCCACCTTTAACTGTCGCATCATTTGCGCCAATCATACATTCCACACCCGCAACCCGACCAATACCTGCCACTAAACCCGCAGCAGGCACAGCTTCATCACCATATAATTGATAAGCCGCCAACGGCGCAAGCTCCAAAAACGGCGAACCTTCATCTAACAAAGCATTAATACGTTCACGCGCTGTCAATTTGCCTCGTGCTTTATGGCGAGCAACCGCAGACTCACCACCACCTTTGGCTACTTCGGTTAAAAGCTCTTTGAGTTCAGCAACTTGCCCGCGCAAGGCTTCGGCATTTTCTTGAAATGCAGGGCTATGAGAATTGATTTGAGAATTTAATATCGGCATAACAGTGAACTCTTTATACACTCCCTATTTTTAATATAGAAAGATTTTTCGTAGCCCATACTTTTGGGCAAAGCGAACTTGCACAAGCAACCACATTAACGCGTTTCATTAAACAATTCACGGCCAATCAACATCCGACGAATCTCAGACGTACCTGCACCAATTTCATACAACTTAGCATCACGCAACAAACGACCCGTCGCATAGTCGTTAATATAACCATTACCACCTAAGCATTGAATGGCATCTAACGCCATTTGTGTGGCGTTCTCGGCACAATATAAAATTGTCGCTGCCGCATCTTTACGCTCAGCTTGGCCACGGTCACAGGCTTGCGCCACCGCATATAAATACGCACGCGAAGCATTGAGCTTCGTGTACATATCGGCAATTTTGCCTTGTATCAATTGAAACTCACCAATCGCTTGGCCAAACTGTTTACGCTCATGAACGTAGGGCAGCACAATATCCATACACGCTTGCATCACCCCAATAGGGCCAGCCGATAAAATTATGCGTTCGTAATCCAAACCACTCATCAATACTTTAGTACCGCCGCCTAATGTGCCAAGAATATTTTCTTCGGCTACAAAACAATCGGTAAATACTAACTCGCAGGTATTTGAGCCGCGCATCCCCAATTTATCCAGTTTAGGAGAACGGCTAAAACCAGCACTTTCACGTTCAACAATAAACGCGGTCATGCCTTTAGAAGGGGAACACATTAAATCGGTTTTGGCGTAAATAACATAGGTATGGGCATCTGGGCCATTAGTAATCCACATTTTATGGCCATTGAGCAAATAGCCGCCATCGACTTTATCGGCACGAAGTTTCATACTCACCACGTCCGAACCCGCTGTGGTTTCACTCATTGCCAATGCGCCAATATGCTCTCCACTAATTAACTTCGGTAAATATTTTGCCCGTTGACTGTCATTACCATTACGATAAATCTGATTCACACATAAATTAGAATGTGCGCCATAAGATAAGCCTACCGAAGCCGATGCTCTAGAAATTTCCTCAATGGCGATAGTGTGCGCCAGATAACCCATATCGACACCGCCATACTCTTCGCTGACGGTCATGCCTAATAAGCCTAAGTCGCCAAATTTCCGCCATAAATCCATCGGAAATTCATTGTTTTTATCAATCTCTGCCGCGCGTGGCGCAATTTCCGCCTGAGCAAATTTATAGACCATATCACGCAGTTGGTTGATTGTTTCGCCTAAAGCAAAGTTCATTCCTGTATAGCTCATTGCACACCCAAAAATTTATTGTGTTAAGAATTTTGCGAATGATAACCTAGCAACCGCTTGCTTGGCTATAGTATCTTGACGACTTAATGACGGCCAATTTCAGCAATAAGAATAAACTAGAGCTAAAACTCTACGAAAAGATTGCTAATTGTTGATGACTAGGCATAATTCGAGTTCTTGTTTAAGCTTTTAGACTGAGGCGGATTATGAGCGGAAAAACCGCAATTATTATCGGGGCCACAGGGATGGTCGGCAAACAAGTGCTAGCGAGCCTTTTGGCTTCTACAGCCTATAAAAAAGTGATTGCCGTCACTCGCAAACCAATACCAGCACAACCCAAACTAAAAAATCTAGTCATTGATTTTGAACATTTAGCGGAGTCCTTAAAAAAGGTTAAAGCCGATGATGCTTTCTGTTGTTTAGGTACAACCATTAAACAAGCAGGTACCAAAGCCGCTTTTCATAAAGTGGACTACACCTATAATTTTGAATTTGCCCATACGCTTAAACAAAACGGCTGCCAACATTTTTTGTTGATTTCATCATTGGGTGCATCGCCTAAAGCCTTGGTTTTTTATAGTCGCGTAAAAGGACTATTAGAAAAAGACATTACCACTTTAGCGTATCCGCGTTTTAGTGTTTTTCGACCGTCTTTATTGATTGGTGAACGTGAGGAAAATCGTTTAGGCGAAAATATTTCGGCGGCGTTGTTTCCTATTATTAGCCCATTTTTATTTGGTGGTTTGCGCGCTATTCAACCCATTAAAGGGGAGGTTGTGGCGCAAGCAATGGTTGCAGTGGCACAACTCACACCAAGTTCAGTAAATCCTCATTTTTATTATTACGATGAAATGAAAGCCGTAACTGCCTAAAGGAGCAAATAATGGCCACTTATAGCACTCCAGATTTATGTGATGCTAACCCTAATGTTCGTGTATTAACGCCCATGTTTGAAAACTTCGGTGGTCGTTCGTCGTTTGGTGGCCAAGTAGTCACTGTTAAGTGTTTTGAGGATAATTCACGCGTGAAAGAGTTATTGGCAACCGAAGGCAATGGTAAAGTCTTGGTTGTTGATGGAGCTGGTTCGTTACGTTGTGCATTATTGGGTGATTTGATTGGCGATAGTGCGGTTAAACAGGGTTGGGAAGGGGTGATTATTTACGGTGCGGTTCGTGATGTTGATGCCTTAGCGCAATTAGATTTGGGTGTGCAAGCATTATCGCCCATGCCCTTAAAAAGTGTGCGTAAAGGCGTAGGTGATGTCGGTTTAACGCTAGAAATTGGCGGTGTGATGATTGCTCATGGCGAATATATCTATGCCGATAATAATGGTGTGATTGTGTCCGATGTTGCTCTAACCATGCCTGAATAAGACAACAAGGCTGGGTTTTAACCCAGCAAAAAATTCAATTTGTTGTGTTAGGTTAAAACCCAACCTACAGCTTAACCACCCACCGCATCAATAATCGCTGTATTAATCTTCCACAATCGCAAATCAGCAAATGGCGAACCACTACCCGTATTGACAATATAACCCACCGCTAACTGCCGAGAAGGGTCTGCCCAAGCTCCTGAGCCACCATAGCCAAAATGACCAAAAGCATACGGTGTGCGTGGCCAAGTAGTAAAAACACGGTGATAACCTAAACGCCAGTGCATTGCCATCGGCACAACATCACCACGCTGGCGATTATGGACTTTCACAAGCTCGTTAACAGTTTTATCCGATAACAAATGTACACCGTCAATTTCGCCATGATTCGCTAAGGCGGCGTAAATTTTCGCCAATGAACGCGCCGTAAACACGCCACCTGCACCGGGAATACAGGCTTGTAAACTTTCAGCTTCGTCTAAATAAAACCGACTCATGCCTTTAGGAATTAACGCTTCTGCCGCAGTATTGGGATCGAAACCTGTTAAGCGTAAAGCCTTTTCAGCCAGTATTTGTTGCCAAATCGCCATTTTACTCAGTTTGGATTGGCTGGCTTTATAACGTGCCGCACCAATAATTTCGGTACAACGAGGCAATTCAGACGCAGGTACGCCAATATAACAACCATTCAATTGCAGAGGCGTACTAATTTTATCTGCTAGGATTTTGGCTAAAGGCTCGCCAGTCACTTTTTCAATCAAACCACCAACAATCCAACCAAACGATATGGCGTGATAACCGACTCGCGCACCTGCAGCATGTACAGGCGTAGAGCGTTCAATCACCTGTAACATATGCGGCCAGTTGAGCATTTCACGCGCATCATCAATCATACTGCGTAAGTGATACAAGCCAGCTTCATGGGTTAACACATGACGTAAGGTAATACCATGTTTACCATTTTGAGCAAATGCTGGCCAATAGTCAGCAATAGGGCGGTCATACGCTAATTTGCCTTCATCG
>JBKJUH010000192.1:0-4615 GCA_046590075.1 Agitococcus sp. | reverse complement strand
GTTGGCTTGGCGGCCATGTATGGCTTTTTTTATGCGATTGCTCATTTGCCGTTGTCCAGTGCGATGGTTTTTACCTACTCCTCCCCCGTGTTTATTCCGCTTGTCGCTTGGTTATTTTTGAAAGAAAAAATCACGCCGTTGATGTTAATAGCTGCATTCGTAGGGTTAATAGGTGTCGGTTTAGTCGCAAAACCGAATGAAGCCATGTTTAATTGGTTAAGTTTAGTCGGCATTAGTTCCAGCTTTTTAGCGGCAATGGCCTTTGTCACCGTCAGGGCATTAGCCAAAACTGAGCCAACAATACGCATTGTTTTTTATTTTTGCCTGATTGCCACGCTGGTGTCCGCCATTCCTATGTATTGGCATTGGCGCGTATTAACGCAACAAGAGCTTTTTTATTTAGTGGGTGCTGGCACATTAGCGACTATTAGCCAAATGTCACTGTCTAAAGCCTATGCGTATGCACCTGCGGGTAAAATTGGCCCAGCGAACTATTTAGCGATTATTTTTGCAGGAGTTTGGGCGTGGATTTTGTGGGATGAACAGCCCGATTTCTTGGCTGTTGTTGGCATGGTTTTGATTTTTATTGCTTTGTTGCTGTGTTTGCCCAAGAAAGAACAAAACTTGTCGGGTTAAAACCCGACCTACGCATAGCAAACAGGCGATTGACTGGGTTAAAACCCAGCCTACGCCAACTGGCAAAGTCGAAGGAAAAACCTACTTCTTCGGTACTTTACCCATCATTTTCGCTAACTCCGAAGCGTTCATCGGTGGCTGGGCACCATCGGTCATTGAGGGCATACCGCTACCACCTGCGCCAAATTTGTTTTGTAGCCCTTTCATGCCACGCAGCATTTTGGTAATACCTGAGGGAGTTGCCAATTTCTTCATCATTTTTTCCATTTGCTGATGCTGCTTAAGCAAACGATTGACATCTTGAATCTGCATCCCCGAACCGCTCGCAATACGACGTTTACGCGAGCCGTTAATCACATCAGGCTTATGACGTTCTAAGGGTGTCATCGACTGAATAATCGCTTCCATTTGCTTCATCATTTTTTCAGGCGCACCCGACGCGGTGGCTTGTTGCAATTGCGAGTTACTCATTCCGGGAAGTTTATCTAAGAAGCCGGCCATACCGCCCATGGCTTTCATTTGTTGAAATTGCACTAATAAATCGTTCAAGTCAAAACCACCGCCTTTACGCAGTTTTTTTGCCATCTTATCGGCTTTGTCTTTGTCGATTTTACGTTCCACTTCTTCAACCAAAGACAGCACATCACCCATACCCAAAATACGCTGGGCAATACGGTCAGGATAAAACGGCTCTAAGGCTTCTAATTTTTCGCCAATACCCATGAATTTAATCGGCTTGCCGGTAATGGCACGCACTGATAATGCCGCACCACCACGGGCATCACCATCCATTTTGGTTAGAATAACGCCCGTTAACGGCAAGGCATCGTTAAAGGCTTTGGCGGTATTGGCAGCATCTTGGCCTGTCATCGAGTCAACGACAAACAAGGTTTCGACAGGGTTAATGGCGGCGTGTAGGCGTTGAATTTCCGACATCATGTCCGCATCAACATGCAGACGACCTGCGGTATCAATAATCACCACATCGCAAAATTTACGTTTGGCATCGGCAATCGCAGATTGGGCAATGGCTACTGGGTCTTGACTTAAATCCGAGGGATGGAAAATAGCACCGACTTCGGCGGCCACCATTTCTAACTGTTTAATCGCCGCAGGCCGATAAATATCGCACGAAGCAACTAACACTTTTTTCTTATGACGTTCTTGCAGTAACCGCGCTAACTTAGCCACAGTTGTCGTTTTACCTGCACCTTGCAGACCTGCCATTAAAATAACGGCTGGCGGTACAACAGCAAGATTTAAGACCTCATTGGCTTCACCCATTGTCTGTACTAATTCATCAAACACCAATTTGACAAAGGCTTGACCTGGCGACAACGCTTGCATCACTTCTTGGCCGAGTGCTTTACTACGAATGCGCTCAATAAAATCTTTAATCACTGATAAAGCGACATCGGCTTCCAGCAAAGCCATGCGCACTTCACGCAGGGTATCTTTAATATTATCTTCGGTTAAGGTGCCTGAACCCGTGACATTGCGCAGACTCTGGGTTAGGCGTTCGGTTAAATTATCAAACATGGTCAATCACTTTTGTACTAAAGGGAGTTATGGTGTTAAGGATAGAAAAAATGCACTCACTATGCTATAGCTAAATACCGTTTATCACGAAAAAGTCGTTATAATCACCCTCTTTGTGCTCGCTATTGGTTTATAGGACTATGGTTGCCCAGTTTGCAGGACTTGCCGCCGTTGCGTGTTATCTCATTGCGTGTGCCTTGTTATGCCAGCGTTTGGCGCGTAAGCAAGCACCCAACAAGCTACTGATTCTTAGTTTAGGCTTTTTGGCCTTGCCGCTTCATGGCATTCATTTACAACAGCAAATTTATCAAAGTAACGGTTTAGACTTAGGCTTATTTAATATTTTTTCGCTGGTCGGTTGGATTATCGCCTGTTTACATATTGCTATTTGTACGACACGTCCCTTGTTAGCCGCCACTTTATTTGCCTACCCTGCTGCCGCACTGGGCTTATTAAGCTCGATGTTTTTTCACGCGCCTTATACGCTGATTACCACCCTGCCTCGCGGTGCTGAAGGCCATATTATTTTATCTATTTTCGCCTATAGCGTGTTATTTATGGCGGCTTTACACGCCATTTTATTAGCGATTCAAAATAAAGAACTCAAAAATCGCACCAAATCACGGAGCTTATTATTAGTATTACCGCCGTTACAAACCATGGAGGCGGTATTATTTGACATCATTGGTTTTGGTTTTGGTTTATTATCGTTAGCGATTATTAGCGGTTTATTGACCTTAGATGATATTTTTGCCCAACATCTCATTCATAAAACCACCCTAACGATATTAGCTTGGTGTATTTTTGGCACATTATTGATTGGCCATTATTGGTGGGGCTGGCGTGGTCAACGTGCTATTCGTTTTACCTTGGCAGGTTTTGGCGTACTGTTATTGGGCTTTTATGGCACTAAATTAGTGTTAGAACTGATTTTGCAAAAAGTCTAAACAATTATCATGCAATACAACTTGACATTGTACCGCCAAAACTTTTACATAAAATTTAATCATATAACATAGGCTTTACTCTCTTGGACGAACCCCATTTAGGGCTTTTATTTGCCCTTCTTGTTTTTTTTATTATTTGTTCTGCTTTTTTCTCGAGTGCTGAA
The DNA here is from genome assembly GCA_046590075.1 of Agitococcus sp. Classification (GTDB taxonomy): domain Bacteria; phylum Pseudomonadota; class Gammaproteobacteria; order Pseudomonadales; family Moraxellaceae; genus Agitococcus. Next base: position 1,329 of record JBKJUH010000192.1, on the reverse strand, counting down.
ACAGGAGTAATGACTTCTAACCGTTATCGGCTCAAACACAAAGCCAAGTTAGGAGACAAAAGTGCTCAGCGTATTTTGAAGTTACTTAATCAGCCAGACCGACTGATTGGCGTTATTTTGGTCGGCAATAATACCGTTAATACCGTTGCCGCCACTATCGCTACTATTATTGGTCAATCGCTCGCGCGTAAATATGGCATTTCTAACGAGACCAGTGTCGGCATTGCTGCGGGTGTATTAACTTTTTTATTGCTTATTTTTGGTGAGGTGGGTCCTAAAACCTATGCAGCGACACATCCCGAAAAAATAGCCAACTTTGCCTCATATATTCTTCCCTCATTATTAAAAATATTGTATCCCGCTGTTTGGATATTAAATCAAATTACCAACTTTCTCTTCCGTCTAAATCAACAAAAAAGCGATAAAAAAGATAAATTGACGCGTGAAGAACTACATACTATTCTCCAAGATGTGTTTTTGCCGACTAAACACCGTAATATGTTATTGGGGATTTTAGAACTCGATAATATTACCGTTAATGACATTATGATTCCGCGCCAAGAAGTGATTGGTATTAACTTAGATGACAGCATCGACGAAATTATTGATATTTTACGCGGCACACATCACACGCGCTTACCTGTCTATAAGGGCGAGATTAATCAAATAGTAGGCATCTTACACGTTCGTAATGCCACGCGTTTTTTAGGGCAAGCAAACCTCAGCAAAACCGATATTATGCAATATGTGCGAGAGCCTTATTACGTTCCCGAAAGCACGCCACTACAAGCACAGTTATTACAATTTCAAAAACAAAAACGTCGCTTAGGTTTAGTGGTCGATGAATATGGTGATGTTCAAGGCATTGTTACTTTAGAAGATATTTTAGAAGAAATTGTCGGTGAATTTACCACTAACATCGCCGAAAACCATCAAGATATTCTGCCACACAGTGATGGTTATTTTATGATGGATGGCAGTTTAAGCGTGCGTGATATTAATCGTTCGATGCACTGGCAACTGCCTACCGATAGCGCAAAAACATTGAGTGGTTTGATTTTGGAACAGCTGGAAACTATTCCCGATGGCATGGTCGGTTTACGTTTAGGCTTGTTTTATATTGAAGTGATGCAAATTCGAGACAACACCATTAAAGCGGCAAAGATTAAACGACTGGAAATAGTTGAGGAGTGATTGTAGGGGCGAATTTATTCGCCCTATTGCAGGCTAATATGGCGCAATGGCGAATGAATTCGCCCCTACAGTTTTACGTTTTTGATTTTACAAAGGCCACAATATCCGCCATTGCTTGTTCCGTCGAAGCACAGA
>JBKJUH010000123.1:0-6768 GCA_046590075.1 Agitococcus sp. | reverse complement strand
GACAATTATCTTAGGACTTACACGGTTATCGCTTATTTGTTCACATTTCAGCCGCTTTAGGCGGCCTTATGTTCACAAAACGCGCTAATCGCGAGGCGATGCGTAAGTCCTGATCTGTTAAACACGTCCACACATTGGGCAAACAGTAAGGAACTCGTCATGGAAGCGGTGCAAGCAATTGATAACGATACAATCAGCCAGTCTAAAGGTCTTGTTATGAGCCGTGAAGAAATCGAAAACACCGAAGGATTACTCCGTTACGATTTAGCGCGTTATTACGCTTGGCGTTGTCACAATGACGCTGACTTTAAAGAGTTGTTTATCACCACGCAAAAATGGCAAACCGAACGCCTGAAAAAAAGCCATGCTCACTTATTAACCGATGAACGTTACCAAGCCGTGACTCATTTCTTTTTAACCGATATGTATGGCGGTTTAGATTTAAGCTCATTGGCACATGAAATTGAACGCGCCCTACCCGCAACCCTACGGTTATTACCTGATTCGGTGATGCGTACTGCGGCGACCGCTTTAGAGCTGAATGCTTTAACGGGTGAACTCGACGAACTCACCGCCTCCATGTTGTTTGAAACCATGAAAGTGACCGAAATTACCGACGAAGCGATGACCGAAGCCTATCAACGCGCAGGTAATCGCGCCATGCGTGAACGCCAAATGGTGTTAGCGCGCGAACTCGGCTCAGGCTTAGATAAATATGTTCGCTCGCGGGTAATTTACGCCACGTTCAAAATCGCCAGTAAACCCCTACATATGGCAGGTTTAGGCGTATTGTACGACTTCTTAGACCGTGGTTTTGCTGTCATGCGCCCCATGGGTTCAGCCGAAGAGTTTTTAGATTTGTTTATCCATAAAGAAGAATCGATTATGGAAAATCTCTACGCTGGCCGTCCTAATCCGTTTGAGTTTTAAGTCTATGTCCATTCCCAAAGACGATGCCACCACCCATTTTGGCTATAAAACCGTTCTCAAAGAAGAAAAAGCAGGCAAAGTAGCCGAAGTTTTTCATTCTGTCGCCGCCAAATATGACTTAATGAACGATTTAATGTCGATGGGCATTCATCGTCTGTGGAAGCGTTTTACCATTACCTTGTCGGGTGTACGTCGCGGTCAACAAGTGCTTGATATTGCTGGTGGAACGGGTGATTTAGCGCGTGTCTTTGCCCGTGAAGTCGGTGCCAATGGCCGTGTAGTGTTAGCCGATATTAACGAATCTATGCTGCGTGTCGGTCGTGACAAATTGATTGATGGCGGTTATAGCCTCGTTGAATATGTACAAGCCAACGCTGAATGTCTGCCTTTTGCCGATAATACTTTTGATATTGTCACCATTGCTTTTGGTTTGCGGAATGTCACCGATAAAGATGCCGCCTTACGCTCCATGTATCGGGTATTAAAACCGAATGGCCGTTTGTTGGTGCTGGAGTTTTCCAAGCCCATTTTTGAACCCTTATCCAAAGTGTACGATGCCTATTCGTTTAGTGTCTTACCCGCAATGGGGCAGTTGATTACTCAAGATGCTGAAAGTTATCGTTATTTGGCCGAATCCATTCGTATGCACCCTAATCAAGAAACCTTAAAAAGCATGATGCAAGACGCTGGTTTTGGTCATTGCGATTATCATAATTTGACGGGTGGTATTGTTGCTCTCCATCGAGGCTATAAATAATGTTATTGCCCACGGTGTTAGCCCTCTCTGCCTTTGAAGACATGCTCAATAAAGCCTTAGATTTAGATGCCGCCACCCGCTTACAACTCAATAACTTAGTGGGCAAAAGTTTATTACTTAATGTGCAATATCCTGACCTGAGCATTTTAGTCTTTTTGGATGAGAATAGAGTACGACTAACCCCTGCCGAAGATGCGACTGACCATCCTGCAACCGCGACTGTCACCGCCACCAGTTTTGACTTGCTGAAACAAGTAGTCAAACGTGATGTGCCCATTAGTCAAAGCGGCTTGTTATTGGCGGGTGACATCTTCTTTCTACAACAATTACAGCACATTGGCCTACAACTGGATATTGAGTGGGAACAAGGTTTGAGTGCGTTAGTCGGCGATATAGCCGCCCAACAAATTGGTCAAGGTGTGCGCAGTTTATGGAGTTTTGCCAAAAAAGCCGCCGAAGCCTTATTACAAAATAGCGGCGAGTTTTTGCGCGAAGATGCACAACTCTTACCTCGCCCGTGGCAAGTCGAAGATTTTATTGAAGAAGTGCAAGAGTTACGTTCTGACATTGAGCGTTTTGAAGCACGCCTAGCCGTTTTACAGCAGCGTTGTACACCCCCTCTCCCCGACCCTCTCCCCACTGGGGCGAGGGAGAAAAATAGCGAAGGACTCTAGGATGCTACAGCACCTGCCACGTTTACTCACCATTTGGCGTATTTGTGCCAGTTATCGCTTAGATACGTTGATTCCTCGTGATACGCCGCTGCCTATTCCCGTTAAATTATTGCTGTTAGCCCTACGCTTACACCCTGCATGGTGGTCAACCCCCGTACTCAGCACTTATGACGACGGTGAACGCTTACGCCTTGCTATTGAAGAACTGGGCGTATTATTTATTAAACTGGGACAATTATTGTCCACCCGTAGCGACTTATTACCGCCAAACCTCATCCACGAACTCAGTAAGTTACAAGATAATGTACCGCCATTTGCTATTGATACTGCCAAAGCCATTATCGAACGCGAACTAAAAGCCCCCATTAGCGACTATTTTAGTCGTTTTGATGATGAGCCTTTAGCCGCTGCTTCCATCGCCCAAGTGCATACTGCCGCGTTATTAGACGGCCAAGAAGTGATTGTTAAAGTTATTCGCCCGAATCTTGAAGCAGTGATTAGCGAAGACTTTGCCTTATTAAAAACGCTATCGCAATGGTTAGAAACACGCTCCGCTGAACTGGCCGCCCTACATCTTTATCATATTGTCTGTGATTATGAGCAAGTATTATTAGGTGAAATCGACTTATTACAAGAAGCCGCCAACACCACACGGATGCGCAATAACTTTCCGCACTCGGGGTTAATTTATGTACCCGAAGTGCATCATCGTTTATCAACCTCAAACATTATGGTGGCCGAACGAATTTACGGCACTCCTGTTTCTGACCGTAAAACCTTTGCAGAACAAGGTGTTGACATCAAAGTCTTAGCCGAAAAAGGTTTAACGATTTTTTTTACTCAAGTGTTTAATCACAATTTTTTTCATGCTGATATGCACCCTGGCAATATATTTGTCGATATTAGCAACCCAAAAAATCCCAAATATATTGCCCTTGATTGCGCGATTATGGGCGAACTCGGTGAAAGTGACCATTTAACCGTTGCCCGTTTGCTTATGTCGGTGATGCAGCATGACTTTAAGCAATTAGTACAAATCGCCCATCAAGCAGGTTGGATTCCGCCAGCCACCGATACCCAAGCCCTAACCCGTGAAATGCGTCGAATCATCACCCCCATGCTACAAAAACCATTGGCAGAACTGGATTTTGCGCCGATGTTAATGAGCATTTTAGAAGTTGCACGACGTTATCATTTAGAGATTCCACCGCAATTAGTGTTATTGGTGAAAACCTTAGTGCATGTGGAAGGCTTAGGCCGCGACTTGTATCCTGCCTTAGATATTTGGTCTTTAGGTAAACCCCTTTTGAGCCAATGGTTAAGCAGTCGTTTGAACCCTGCGGAAACGCTGAAAAAACTCAGCCAACAAGCCCCTACCATGTTATTAGGCATCGCAGAATTACCAAATTTGATTTACGACAGTATGCGTAGCATGCGCCAAAGCAACGCATGGCAAGAAAAACAATGGCGTGAACTGCAAAGCTTACACTACGAAAGCGCGCAACATCGTCGCCAAGATTGGTTGGCATTTTTGGCCGTGTTGACGGGTGCAGGTGGTGTTAGCTCTTTTGATGGTTTATTGGCGTTATTGAGTGCAGGGCTAGTGGGTTTAGCGGTGTTGTGGCGGGTGTTGGTGTGAGGATTTATTTAGACACTTGTTGCCTTAATCGTCCGTTCGACACTCAAGCCGATGCACGAATACATCTTGAAACAGAAGCGGTTAAAACCATTTTAGATTTTTGCGAACAAGGGCAATGGCAGCTTATTAGTAGTGAAGTTTTAGAGCTTGAAATCAGCAGGACTCCCAATCCTGTACGTCAAAAATACACATTCCTATTACTAAGCTCTGCTACTGTTAACTTACAACTGAATAGCTCAATAATTGCTCAAGCAAAAGAGTTGGAAGGTTTTGGGCTAAAGGCTTTTGATGCATTACACTTAGCGTGTGCCATATCAAATGCGGATGTTTTACTTACTGTTGATGATAAGTTTCTTAAAAAAGCGCAAACGATTAACACCCCCAATATTCGCGTCGCACATCCGTTAAGATGGCTGGAGGAAACACTTTATGATTTCTACTCATGATAAAACAGACCAACAGATTCAAGTGGTTGGCTTAGATTTACTACAAAAAGAATTAGGTACAAGTGGCTTGTTACGCTTTTTACAGCAATTTGAACGAGGTCAAGGTAACTACACCTTAGAACGCCAACAGCACAATGACACAGAAACAGTTGACTCGTTGGTGAATCAAATTATGCATCGTCGTTTGCAAAAAAACGTTTAATATCCCTTTTAGTTGAAGATACCTAAACTGGCTCAATTCGATAAAATTTGACAATAACGCTGTAGTGCTAAAAGGCCAATACTGTTTAGCAGTCGCTTGATGTAGCCCTTATGTGCTACACTCAACATCAAGACCAACCCAAACGAGGATAAATAATATGCACAATGATATTGTTCGTGCGCGTATTGCACCTGAAATAAAGCACAGTGCAGAACAGGTATTAGCCTCACTTGGAATGACCATGTCTGATGCTATTCGAATTTTTGTCAATCAAGTCGCCATTCGTCAAATGTTCCCGATAGAGTTAAAAACTCCCAATAGTTTGACCTTACAAGCCATTCAGTCACAACCTGAGCCAAAAGCGTACACAACGGCCTCCGACTTGTTTGATGAGATAGGTCATGCTGACGATTAAGGTCAAAAAGCAATTTAAAAAAGACCTCAAGAAAGCACTCACTGATCCCAAACGAAATACGAATTTACTTAAAACACTAATCGATGAACATTTGCTACACACAGGTACAGTGCCAGCAGAATATAGTCCACATCCGTTGGTTGGCAATTGGCGACCACACATGGAGTGTCACGTACAACCCGATTTTTTATTGATTTGGGATGTAGATTGGGACGCAGGTTGGTTGATTTTGGCACGGTGCGGAACGCATTCAGAATTATTCGGCTAATCGGACATTAAAACTTAATTTATTTATCCGTTTGTAGTAGGAATTATCCCTTAATGAACTGGCTCGACTCCGTAAAATTTGACCAAGATGGCTTAATCCCTGCCATCGCCCAAGACGCGCGCACAGGCCGTATTTTAATGGTGGCGTGGATGAATCGAGAAGCCTTACAACTCACTGCCGACAACAAACGTGGCGTTTATTGGTCGCGCTCACGGCAAAAACTGTGGCATAAAGGCGAAGAGTCAGGCCATATTCAAGTAGTGAAAGAAATCCGTTTAGATTGTGATGCCGATGTCATCACCCTCCAAATAGAACAGTTGGGTGGAATTGCCTGCCATACAGGGCGCGAATCGTGTTTTTATCGTAAACTAAACGATAATCAACAATGGCAAATCATTGATCCTGTGTTAAAAGACCCCCATAGTATTTATGAGCATCCGAAACATGAGCACTAACGTTCTCGCCGAATTAGACAATATTTTAGCCGAACGCAAAAAAGCCAGCGCAGACTCCTCGTATGTCGCTAGTCTTTATCATAAAGGCATTAACAAAATTTTAGAAAAAGTCGGTGAAGAATGCACCGAAACTATCCTTGCTGCAAAAGATGCGGCAACATCTGGCAATACAGACGATTTAATTTATGAGACTGCCGATTTGTGGTTTCATACGCTGGTCATGTTAGGGCATTTTAATGTGCCCTCTCAAGCCGTTCTTGATGAGTTAGCGCGACGCTTGCATACCTCTGGCCATGCCGAGAAAGCAGCACGTCAGCCTTCCCAAACTGTTTAGGAGTTACGCCATGTCTGGTTTATCTATTTCGCACTTAGCCATTATGTTAGTGGTGATTGTGCTTATTTTTGGCACGTCTAAACTCAAAAACTTGGGCAAAGATTTAGGTGGTGCTATCAAAGGCTTCAAAGAGTCAATGAAAGACGGTGAGCAACCGCCTGCGGCCACACCGCCAACAACCCAACACATTGCCCAAAACGCGCCGATTGATAGCACAGCCACTCCCGTCAATACGCCCAAAAAAGATACCGTCTAATGTTTGACGTAGGCTTTAGTGAGTTAATTCTACTGGCTATAGTGGCACTGGTTGTCCTCGGCCCCGAAAAACTGCCCCATGCTGCACGAATGGCGGGGGCTTGGTTGGGGCGTATTCGTCGTACCATGACTAATCTACAAATGGAAATTGAAAAAGAAGTCAACGCCCAAGAAATGCGTGACCGTATTAATAAAGAAATCGAACGCTTAAAAGCCTCTCAAGATTCGTTTAATAACCAAGTCGATCAGGTTGAAAACAGCATTCGCCAAACGGTTGACGAGTCCACAAATACCTTTGACCCTGCACCTATAGAAGCGACTGCACCTACTCCTGCCATAGAAAACACCATTGCGCCGCCCTCTCCACCTCTTATAGAAAAACCACCAACACCA
>JBKJUH010000097.1:0-4919 GCA_046590075.1 Agitococcus sp. | reverse complement strand
CGTGGCTATCCGTCTTGTTTGGTCGGATATATCTGTAAAATGACGGATGAGGCGGTGTAATGCGAGGCGCATCGGCTTTGATAATATCGCTAAGATCTAAGCACTTGTGCAAAAATTTGCCGTTCGCACTGAGCCCGTCGAAGTGCTGGTTCACATTGCGACAAGCTCAGCATCATCACGAACGAAAAGGTAAGGCTTTCAATTTAGAGTGGGCATATTTAAAGATTGCTTAAAAAGATGTACGATTAAGTCCTGCTAAATGGAACAAAACCCATGAAATATTAGAACGTAACAAAACACTCCATCTAAGAGCTATCTACCTGTCGTCATGTTGATTACAGGCATCTGGTGAGCTTTTGCTTGGAGTTTTGTTATGTCGTTTTATTATTCTCAGTTTAGTCATGCAGTTAGCCAAAACGTTCGCCGCGAATGGTCTCGTGCAATTCAACAAGAAACCCGTCAATTATTAACTGCACAACGTCCACAGCGTTTACCGCGTGATGCCCAAGACTTGGTGATTTACTTTAAAAGTATTTATGGGTCAACGGCGATAATGAGCGCGGATGATTACATGAGTAGTCGTTGCCGTTTAAGTGTTATGCCTCATGGTCGTGTGCGTGATTATGATTCAGTCGAGGCATTGCTTGCTGATGGTTGGGTGGTACGTTAATGAAAAGGGCAAGGATGCCCTTATTAAAATTGCTTGTTTACGACAGGGCATTTATACACACAACTTTCTTTCATAGTTTGGGCGTGCACATCCTCGATTTTTATCAACTTGGCATACGTTGAGCCACAGCCAACGCTGAACAAGCATAACCACCGAGACTCGTCAAAATAGGTATTTGTCCACGCTAACAACGTCTCAAAACAATGAGTCTCCCACAATGCCTCTCGTGATGGGAAAAACTCAGTCGGAGAGCATTCGCTGCAATAGTATTGACCCGAAGGGTTACTGTGTTCACACACATCAAAATCCATCAATATTTCCCACCCGTCTGTGCGTGGATGAGTGACTATCACCTCGACCGTTCCCTGCGCCCTGATAAGGCATTGAATTTTTGACGTAATACCCGTAAAGCGAAGAATAAAATACTCTTTATGGTCAAAAATCAAATGTGGAGGATGGCGAAAACGATGACCATTGATGGCAAGCCAACGGGTAAATATTTTTTGTGCAAAACTTTTAGCCATACAACTTAATCCATTGATTATCAATCAATCCCTATACACAAGCTTACCGTTTTCTTTGTCAAAAAAATAATGGTCAAGTATTAAAACGGTGATTAGATAAATCGTATTTGACCTATTTTGTCGGATGGCTCATTAAAATCAAACTAACTCAAACTGAACAGATAACGACAGCGACAATGAAAACACTCTATTGTTATTATTTAGACAATACGGATGGTGTTTACGCACACGTTCCCTCTTATTTTGTTTGTCGAAGGAATCGGGAAAGTTATCTGTATCCTAAAAGTGCTGAAAGCATCGTTGATGGGGTTAATTTTTTAAGAGCAAAAGAGTTTTACTTAAATAAGCCACTTCAAGAAAACCAGCATAGATTTTTCATAGCCACAGAAGCCGCGTTTTTTGATGATGCGCATAAGCTTAAAAGCCTAGTTCATCAAATTGAAGACTTTGAGGATTTTGCCAAAATTGAAATTATTACGCCTGTGGTACTTGCTTTTAGGCTCAATGAGCTACTTAATGAACACGCAATCTATAGAGACACGGTAGTTAGTACCTATGAGGGCGATCAAGTAGTTAGATATCATGTTGCTATTGTGGATGGAATAGAAGAACTCTTGAAAGAGGCTTTTTTGGCTTCATAACAAAAAACAGGAAAATAATCATGGTAAAACAAATTTTTTTAATGGGCTGTCTTGTATTTTCTGATGCCGTCATTGCTGGGGATGATGGTTTAAGTAAAACCCTTCAGCCATGCCTAGATGCATCTCAAGGTATTACCAGCAATATGCTGAACTGTATTGGCACAGAAACGCAGCTACAGGATAAGCGTTTGAATAAAGCCTACAAAGCGGTAATAGCCCAACTTTCGTCTACTCGTAAAAAACAGTTACAAGATGCACAGCGAGCATGGTTGAAGTATCGTGACTTAAATTGCACTTTTTACGCCGACCCTGACGGCGGCACAATGGCAAGTGTGATTGCGAGTGACTGCGTGATGACAAACACCGCATCTCGTGCCAAAGAGTTGGAAGGATTTAAGGGTAATTAAATATGACAGCCAGCTTAAAAACCTATTTTGATGAGCTACGCATTCGCTTAAAAATAGTTGAAGGCGTACAACTTGAAATCGACAAGAAGTTTTCACCTGATTTTAATTTGTTCGATTTTTTAATACGCGATGAAATGAGCTTGTCTTATTTTTTGAAGATATTATTTGATAGCCAATCGCGTCATGGTCAACAGACTTTATTTAGAAAATTATTTTTTGACATGATTAAAACAGAAACTATGCCCGATCATATTAAGCATATTTTTGATGAGTTAATCCACGATAAAAATACTAAAGTTGATGTCGAGGTACAAACAGCTTATGCAAGCGCATCACAACGAAGGATGGATATTTTAATATTTAACGATAAACATGGAGTCATGATTGAAAACAAACCGTGGGCGTGCGATCAAGAAAATCAAATTAAAGATTATATTGATGACTTAGCAAGACGCTTTAAAGGTCAGTTTTATATTGTGTATTTAAGTGGCAGTGGTCAAGAACCATCGAGCTATAGCATTCCAAAGCCAGAGCTTGAAAGCCTCAAGAGCAATTCTAGGTTTAGCACAATATCCTACAACCCTGATTTAACTAACTGGATAAAACTGTGTGCAGAAAAATCAGAATCAGAAAAAATGCGGAGTATTTTGCTTGATTTTGAAAGTCATATCGCCAAATCTTTTACTCAAAGCAACATCAACTTAGGGCAATAAAATGGATATTCAACAACAAGAAATTATTAACCATGCGTTAAGTAGCACGGAAAATTTGAACATCATGATATCTGTTGGACAAGCATATGCTAAGTGGCGTGAATTATTGGTTAAAAACCTTTCTAACTATTTAGAAGAAAAACTGAAAGCTCAAAAATGGGAAACTAATTTTACATGGAGTAAGGCTCCATTAGCCAACTATACAGGATTTACTTGTCGTAAAGAACACTGGCCAGCACATTTACAAATAGTTTTTGAGGCTCAACTTGGTGGCGATAAAGACTATATTATTGGAATTGTAGGACAAAAAGAAAATAAATTAATGATTATGTCATTGTTTAATCAATGTAATGTTGAGATGGGCAATGGAAAACAAAAAGGCTCATGGATGTGGTATCGGTCGCCACCATCTAAATATTGTAATTTTGACACTGCAGACACCTTATTTTTATTACATGAAAAATATGAGTTCGCAGATTATCTATTATCCGAAATTGACCAATTAGCAAAAGTTATTGACAGTATTCTTGGTGAGACTAACTAAGTGGACTTACACAAACAGGACGCACTAACCACACTCAAAGCCATCATCTACGGTTATCAGCGTGTACCTATATCCGTGATACAGCAATGTTTTTTAATCGACCACCATAACGACGTGCCTATTTTAGTGGCACAGTTACAAAAGCACGGCTTGTTACAGGCACTTGACCACAAAGAACCGTACACCATAAATTGGAAACACCCCGACTGGCAAAGCATGGCTTGTCAGCGTGACCTATGGCAATCATGGGCAAACCATGCAACTCTCGGCTGCTACAGCATTAAAAAACAAGGCGAGCAATGGTGTATTATCTGTGAGGTTTATGGATGCACCACGGTTATTGCTCATGTCGCCAGTGAAGACGAAGGTTCTATTTGGATATGGGATAATATAATAATGACCTCAACCGCTTTACAACAACAAACACGCGAAATGTTAGAAGGCAAAGGCGACTTTGTCCCCATGACCGACGCAATTAGCTTCAAAAATGACAACGGCTCATTTGCCACCATGACACTGAGCGATTATCTGCAAGAAAAGCTGATATTAACCAACAGAAAAACCGCGCAAAGCCATTCATTCCTATCAATAGACGAGTTATTACAGGCTGGTTGGGTAGTGGACTAATTGACATCCGCCCTATTCTGTCAGTTGCTGGCTTATGCTCATTGCCACGACTGACATTTAGAGTAAATTGCCATGACTGACGACCTAACCCTGCACAAAATCCGCGAACTCATCAACACCTCAGACGGCCTATTGATTACCGCAGGCGCAGGCATGGGTGTGGATTCAGGTTTACCTGATTTTCGCGGCAACGAAGGTATGTGGCAGCACTACCCTGCATTGGGTAAATTGCGTATTGGCTTTAACAGCATTGCCAACCCTCAAGCCTTCAAAGAAAACCCCAATTGTGCGTGGGGCTTTTATGGCCACCGTTTACAAATGTATCGGCAAACACAACCGCATCAAGGTTTTGCCTTGCTTCAACAATTAGCGCAACAATTTGAGCAGGGTTATTTTGTCTTTACCAGTAATGTCGATGGCCACTTTCAAAAAGCAGGATTTTTAGCAGATCGTATTTACGAATGTCATGGCTCTATTCACCATTTGCAGTGTATGAATCCTGATGACTGCTCGCCTAGCGTTTGGCCAAATGTCATGGAACCTGTGATTGATAACGATTTTTGTGAACTCATCTCACCCCTGCCTAAATGTAAGCATTGTGGTGAATTAGCACGCCCGAATATTTTGATGTTCGATGATTGGCATTGGCAAGCATGGCCATATCAACAACAAGCACACCGCTTGCAAGAATGGTTGAATAAAACCAAATCGCCACTGGTGATTGAAATTGGCGCAGGTGTCGCCATTCCAACGGTGCGTAATTTTAGCGAGGAATATTCTGAGAAAGGTGAGT
>JBKJUH010000262.1:0-2681 GCA_046590075.1 Agitococcus sp. | reverse complement strand
ATGGATAGCCGCTTTTTCATTCGCAGTTAATTCTGTCCTGTGAAAATGAAATGCAGTTCTGAAAATGTAATGCAGGCTCAGTCGCAATTAATCCTGTCCTGACACTACCGATAGAATCACTTAATGCTGGCCGCAAATCGCGTCTAATGCAGTCCTGAGCGTTTTCAAATGCAAGCCGCTACAATTAGTGGATATCCTTATCAATGAAATAAATAAAAGTGCCGCATCACAGCCTGGATACCGTCCAAAAAAACTAACTGTAAAAGCAATAAATTTTATTCGGCAACAGACATAGCGTGTCAACATTAGGGAGCTTCGGAATTCACTGTTACGTGCATCGCTATGGGATGCTGAAGCCGAAACTCTTGATGAGTCACATATTTTAAAACAAGCTAACATAAAGGAGATGCAGATCAATATTGCGCATGGTGTTGATCTAGAGGAAATGTTAGAAAAAAACAAATTTTAATACATTCAAGCAACTCTAAAATACTCCGAAAGAAATAAAGTTAAAGCAGTAAAGTTATTAGTGTTGTCTTCTCATCACACACTTAGCAACTGGATGAATAAATTAAAAATAGATTAATATTTTACTAAAAAGTAAAAAAAATTACTTTTTAGTGTCTTTATTTTTTGTAAGCTATTGTTTTTTATGTATAAATATTTTGGCACAGTATATGCTTATCTTAGGGAGTCAATATTAAAGGAGAGATATCATGTTCTGTACAATCAAACGTTCACTAAAAAACCAATTACTCACAAACCACGCAAAAGAGCGGATGTTCGCTCGTGGATTTGATGCAAATACTATTGAAATAGTGTTAGCGTTCGGTAGAAAAATTTATTCGCGTGGTGCATTATTCTACGTAATTGGAAAAAAAGAAATTCAACGCTTTCAGGATAAAGAACCGTTAATTAAGCACATGGAAGGGATACAAATCGTAGCATCCACCTCAGATGAGGCCGTTATTACGGTTTATCGCAGCAAGGATTTGCGAAGTATTCGTCCAACTTGCCATAAACATCGACACCACCATTAATCAATGTCTAATCCAAGCAATTAGCCATTTTAGGACATTCCTATGAAACAATTCGCTGCAAAATCCGCTCGTCCATTACCAGTCATTATTTTGGCAGATGTTAGTGGAAGTATGAGTGAAAATGACAAAATTGGCATGCTCAATCGTGCCATCAAAGAAATGCTTCAAACCTTCGCCAAGGAAAGCCGTCTCAATGCCGAAATTCAAGTGGCTTTAATTACCTTTGGATTAAACGGAGCAACAGCTCATGTTGCTTTAGCTCCTGCACATCAAATTCAGGGCTTGCAAGAGCTAACTGCTAATGGTGGCACTCCAATGGGCGATGCATTTAAAGAGGTTACTAAGCTGTTGGAAGATAGGGATATAATTCCTTCCCGTGCGTATCGTCCAACATTAGTATTAATCTCTGATGGTATGCCAGACCCTGGCTGGGAGGATGCCTTTGAAAAACTATGTGCATCAGAGCGTGCACAAAAAGCCACTCGGATGGCAATGGCAATTGGTGACGATGCTGATGAGAGAATGATGACCAAATTTATCAACAATCCTGAGATACCATTGTTTAAATCGCCCAATGCACTAGATGTGGTTCGTTTCTTCCGTGCCGTTAGTATGAGTGTCACTAGCCGATCTCGAAGTACCACACCAAATCAGCCTATAGAAATTTCATATGAGGATATTCCTGATGATGATGATTTGGATATCGCCGACCTTGTTTTCAAAAAATGAAATTTGTCACTTATAAAGCATCTGTTCGGGGACCTATACATCAACGTCTGGGTCAACCTAATCAAGATGGCGTTTTGACGCGGCGATGGCGACGACAATGGTTAATGGTTGTATGTGATGGCATGGGGTCAAGACCTTATGCTGATGTAGGTTCAAAAATGGCTTGCTATGCCGTTCGTGATACAGTTTTACAGAGCCATTTTACAATCTCAGATCGAGATTTTATTCAGGCGGTTTACAGGAATTGGTTAGATAGGCTTGGCAGCATTAAACCTAATGATGCCATCACTACTTGCTTGTTTGCCTGGGGTTTATCAACTGGAGAAACGCGGCTATTTCAACTTGGGGATGGAGCAATAATGTATCAAACAGATCATCATGTGCGGCTTAACCAACGTCCAACACAAAGCTTTAGTAACGAAACTACAGGACTTGGACTTTCTAGAAAGTATAGTGACTGGATCACAGAGCGTATCTATTTGCAGAAACCCGGTCATGGTGTTGTATTAATGACTGATGGCATTAGTGATGACCTTGTTGGTGAAGAGCGGTTTTTAGCTGAGTTACAACCATGTTTAGTAAAAAAAAGTGCCAGAACGAGTAAACAGTGGTTGTGCAATCAACTCATGGACTGGTCAACACCTCATCATACTGATGACAAAACCATAGCTTTTATCTATCGGACGGCCTGATGACCATGTCTCAGCAAAATACAGCCAAACACACACCTAAACGCCAAGTCGTTGATCGTCGTGGCACTGTTTACACTCTCACCAATAAAATTGGAGAGGGCGGCCAAGGGGTTGTTTGTGCAACAAATTATCCAAATGTTTTGATTAAAGTTAACCAGCACAAAGACCCAAAAAAACGCCAACAATGGGAACAACATATTCGATGGTTAATGCGGCAAGA
>JBKJUH010000375.1:0-7306 GCA_046590075.1 Agitococcus sp. | reverse complement strand
GGCCTTCCTTACCCCTTTCGGAAGGCTGCTTTTTCTAAGGAGTTACATGATGAAACTGGTTACTGCCATCATCAAACCATTCAAACTTGATGATGTTCGTGAAAGCCTCTCCGATATTGGTGTACAGGGTATTACTGTTACCGAAGTCAAAGGTTTTGGTCGTCAAAAAGGCCATACCGAATTGTATCGTGGTGCCGAATACGTCGTTGATTTTTTACCGAAAGTTAAAATTGAAGTCGCGATTGGTGATGACTTAGTTGACCAAGTCATTGAAGCCATTACCAAAGCGGCTAATACAGGCAAAATTGGTGACGGTAAAATCTTCGTCAGTGCATTAGAACAGATTATTCGCATTCGCACAGGCGAAACAGGCGCAGACGCTGTTTAAGTATAAAAATTCGTTTTAGTTTTTTCCCCCATTTGGTACTCACGAGGAGAAACCATCGTGAAAAGAGTCCTGCTTGCCCTTAGTTTGTGTGGCGCACTGCTTGGTGCTGCGCCCTTGTATGCCGCACCCGAACCAACCGCAACACCTGCGGCCATGACTGACACTACTACTGCCGCCCCTGTTGCTGAAGCACCTGCACCCGTTGTTGCCGTCGCTGCTGAAGCTGCACCTGTTGCTGCCGCTCCTGCGCCTGCTGCAAACAAAGGTGATGACGCATTTTTAATGATGTGTTCCGCCTTTGTTATTTTAATGTCCTTACCGGGTTTAGCGTTATTTTATGGCGGCTTAGTTCGCAAGAAAAATATGCTATCGGTATTGATGCAGGTCTTTACTGTGTTTTCCGTGATTACCGTATTGTGGATGGTTTATGGCTACAGTCTCGCGTTTACCGAGGGTAATGCCTTCTTTGGCTCGTTAGATAAAGTCTTCCTCAGTGGTGTCACCGCGGACTCTTTAGCTGCCAGTTGGAACAAAGCAACGCCTATTCATGAAATGATTTACATTGTTTTCCAAGGTGCGTTTGCGGCTATTACCTGTTGTTTGATTGTGGGTGCATTTGCTGAACGTGCTAAATTTGCAGGTATCTTGGCGTTTATGGTCATTTGGTTCACCATTTCTTACTTACCTATTGCACACATGGTTTGGTACTGGGCAGGTCCAGATGCCTACACTGATGCTGATGCAGCAACCGCAGCAACAGCAACGGCTGGCTGGTTATTCCAAAAAGGTGCCTTAGATTTTGCAGGCGGCACTGTTGTTCATATTAATGCGGCAATGGCTGGCTTAGTAGGCGCGTATGTCATTGGCAAACGTATTGGCTATGGCAGAGAAGCGATGTTACCGCACAACATGGTGATGACCATGATTGGTTCAGCCTTACTGTGGTTTGGTTGGTTCGGTTTTAACGCAGGTTCGGCCTTAGAAGCCAATGGTGTTGCTGGTTTAGCCTTCCTCAATACATGGTTAGCGACTGCTGCTGCTGCCGTTTCTTGGATGGCGACAGAGTGGATTTTCAAAAGCAAACCGTCCATGTTGGGTGCGGCATCGGGCGCAGTTGCTGGCTTAGTTGCCATTACCCCAGCCTGTGGTTTTGTTGGTCCAAATGGTGCCTTAGCTATCGGTTTAATCGCAGGTGTTGTTTGCTTGTGGGGTGTGCATGGCCTTAAGAAACTGATGGGCGCAGACGATGCCTTAGATGTATTTGGTGTGCATGGTGTGGGCGGTATCTTGGGTGCGTTATTAACAGGTGTCTTTGCTGCTCCGTCATTGGGTGGTTTAGGGATTTGGGATTACGTTGCTAATGGTGTTGCTGCCGATTACAGCATCTTGGGTCAAGTTAAAATCCAAGCAATTGGGGTTGTTACAACGGTGGTTTGGTCTGGTGTTACCGCGTTCATTGCTTACAAACTGGTTGATGTGACTATCGGCTTGCGTGTTAGCGAAGAAGAAGAGCGCATTGGTTTGGATGTCACCTCACATGGTGAGCGTGCCTACAACGACTAGTTCACATTTAGTTGCTAAAACCAAAAACGGAGGCATATGCCTCCGTTTTTTTATGCTATTTTTAAACAAGAATATCTACTGAGTAACTCCTAAAATGGTTCGCCTAATGATTTTGTTTTTGGCTCTGGTGTTTAGCCTTGAGACTGCCGCCGAAGTCTATAAATGGATAGATGCCGAGGGGAAAACACATTTTGGCGATCAAAAGCCCAACGCCAGCAAAGTGGAAACCTTGGATTTGCCAACCTCCCCCAACAGCGAATCCACGCCAACTGCATCAACTGACGACAACGGTATAGCTGGGCGCGCCCAACTATTAAAAGTATTCAGCGAAGAACGGGTAATTAAACAAAAAGAAGCCGCCAAAAAAGCCCAACAGCAAACAGAAGTTACACAACTCTGCGGCCAAGCGCGCGACTATTACACCAATATTAGTTCAGGCACACTCTACAAGGTCAATGCCAAAGGCGAGCGTACTTATTTAAATGACAGTCAACGCGAGCAAGAAATCAAAAACACACAAAGCTTCATTAAACAACGCTGTCGCTAAGCACGAAAATAAATGTCTATCAGTGCTCATTTTTTACTTGCATATTATTTAGACAAGACTACTATATGTATTAGATTTGTTCGAAAAAAACAAATTATGCTCGGGGATTTAAGGACATTGAACCAAAAATAACCCTGACAACACGCCAAACCACGAGTAATCGTGGGACGGAAAGCTACGAGTCCTTATGGGATAGTCGAGCCGCCTCCTGAAGTAGAGTTTACTTCGAAGACGATGGAAATCCGCCTAGACGTGTTGCCTGATCAAATACAATAAGTAGGTCAGCACATGAACACTAAAACACTCGCGGCTGTTGCCGTATCCGCACTCTGCACACTGGGTTCAATCACACCTGTCGCTGCCGAAGAGTCAGCTAAAACCACCTATCCTGTCGTCATGGCTCACGGTATGGCTGGCTGGGACAGTATTGGCGGCTTCAGTTATTTTGGCAATGACTATGGCACCTTCGCACTCGATGGCTGCTCGTTCTTGGAAATCAACGGCTGCAACGACTGGGTGCCAGGCGATCAACAAGCCGTCGCATTCCAAGTCACATCACTAGGCGGCTCGGAAACACGCGGCCTGCAACTGGCCGACCAGACCCAGAGCTATATGGCCACCTACGGCGTCAGCTATGTCAACATGGTCGGACATTCACAAGGTGGGTTTGATATCCGCAAGGCCGCCACCCTGCTTAAAGCACGTAAAGGCTATACCGTGGTCAAGGATCTGATCAGTATTTCCTCTCCCCACCGTGGCACTCCTTACGCCAAAAAACTAATGGACAAATACTCTCTCAATGGTACAAGTTTCTGCTGGAATCTGGCTTGGGATGGCACACAAGCTAATGATCCCTGTGGTGTGCTGATCTCTAAGTTAGCAGACTCACTGTTTAATGGGTTGAACTTGCTAACTACTGGTAACTATGCAACATCAAGAAACAATATCCTCGATGCGGGCAAGCAACTGGTTTATAACGATTTTGATCCGAATGACGGCGTAACTACTGGCGCCAAGGTCTTTAACCAGAACTACAACCTGACTAATTCCTCGGGCTCAGCAATTGCCAGCCGTGTCAGTTCGCTGATTACCGCGCAGGATGACTCGAACCTGAACCCAATCATCGGTGCTCTGCATACCATTTTAGGCATGAATGCTGACGGTGACGGCTACTGTGTCGATGACTGTGATAATGATGGTGCTGCTGGCATGGGCAACGGTGTGGTTTATGATACCGATGATGATGGTTTGGTAGGCATTAACTCGCAACAGATTGGCACCCGTCTGTCCTTCAACCAAAATGACTGGACCTGTGCTTGGTACGGCTGTTGGGATCCGCTAGATACCGTAACCACCATCAGCGGCACGGGTTATGTCGGCAATGTCAACGCGCCTAGCTCGACCCAGATGACATCGCGCTCAGGCATCATCAATCAAGACCATCTTGATGTGGTTTCAATCGGGCCTGACACCTTTGATGAGTTTGAGTTCTATGCAGGTATCGCTCACTATATCGCCCAAGGCGGCAATTGATTCAACATAGCTTAACTGCTGATTCATACAAATCCCCGCTCTTTAGCGGGGATTGTGCGTTTTGGAGCCTGAAAACCTGAATCAGAACGGGGCTTTGGTGAAAGATAGTTGTCCAGCCCTTTAAACAAAACTGCCTTAAGCCTTGTTTGGCATAAAACGGCTACCCATTGTCACTACAGCCAATACCATCACTCCTGCAATAATACCCACCAACATATCAAAGACCGTCGGCATAATCACGTTCAACAAGCCACCGATAATGGCAAAACCACTGACGACTTCCACCCAATGTTCAATCACATGATGCACAGGCGACAAACCATGCACTAAAATGCTGCCACCGACCATAAACATCGCCGCGGTACCAACAATCGAAAGAAATTTCATTAAATAGGGAGCTAAAATCAATAAAAACGCACCTAATTTCTGTTTAGCTGCACTGTGTTGTTGGCTTAAATATAAACCCATATCATCTAGACGCACAATACCTGCGACTAAACCATAAACACCCACGGTCATGACAATGGCAATGCCCACTAAAACAAGGACTTGATTCAAAAAAGTCGCGCTGGCAATTGTGCCTAAAGTAATGACAATAATTTCAGCGGATAAGATAAAGTCAGTACGAATCGCGCCTTTGACTTTTTCGTGCTCAAAAGCCACCATATCGACTTGCGGATTTGCTACGGCACCGACTAATGCCTGATGATGGGCAACATCTTCATCACGACCATGTAATAAGGGATGCAATAGTTTTTCTACCCCTTCAAAACACAAAAACGCCCCACCTAACATTAATAAGGGAATAATTGCCCACGGTGCAAAAGCACTAATCAGCAAAGCGGCTGGCACTAAAATCGCTTTATTTTTAAATGAGCCTTTGGCAACTGCCCAAACAACGGGTAACTCTCTGTCGGCTTTTACGCCCGTCAGTTGTTGAGCATTGAGAGCTAAATCATCACCTAAGACACCCGATGTTTTTTTAGCGGCGATTTTAGTCATTAGCGCAACATCGTCTAAAATCGTGGCAATATCATCCAATAACATCAACAAACTACTACCCGCCATGACACTGCTTCCTGTGTAAATAAGACAGGGATTTTATCGTATTCTTCATTTTGTGTGTGAGTTACTCACCTTAAACCACTGTTTACCCCTCATCGGCATAACAATCGGCTCTACCCCTGCGTCTTTAATCTCTTGGACAAATCCTGCTAAATCGACAGTCGGAATATAATCAGGCTCATTTTCATAATGGGTAAACATAGTGTCCCAATGGCAAGGAATAATCCATTTTGGTTGTAATAACGCCACCACTTCTTTGACATAATTGGGGCGATACTTACGGCCTATGGCACATAAACACACGACATCTGCCTTGATGCCCTGTAATTCTTCGGGAATAAAATCAGCCGAATCAATATGCACTATTTTTAGCGAGCCTGTATCTACCAACCAGTTCAGCACTAAACCATGTTTTAAATCTAATAGTTTAGGCGGCCAAACAGGAGGCGATAAAATATCACCCGCAATGGGAATTCGACCAAAAATCGCTTTGCCATGAATAGAGGGTAAACCACGCACTGTCCAAGAACCACAAGCAATATCTTCACGGCCTTCAGTTTCTTTGAGTTGTGACTCGGGTAAGCCTGCGGCTCTGCCGACCATACAAACAGCTTTTGAACCGATTAAACGTGCGCCTGTTTGTTTGCATAAATCAGGGGCATCTAAAATATGGTCATAATGGGCGTGGCCAATTAATACGTCATGGGCGTAAGGAATATATTTTTTTAATAATGCCGTATTGCTTTGCAAGGGGCGAAATAATTTCGTCACACCCACTCGACTTAAATAAGGGTCTAAAACTAGGGTGCGTTGTTTACTTTTAAGAATAAAACCTGCTGTGCCTAAATACGTTAGCTCAAGTGCGCCTTCTGTTTGCGGCATTTCTTGGCTGTAAATGGAGGCTTTAGGTTTAAGACCCAATAATTTGCGTAACATACATTCGCTCCATTTTTATTGCGTAAACCAAGAGCATACTACGTTGAGCTAACGGCGGTAAGACCGTTAAAATGTGATTTTTAATCTCATCTTGAGTAACTTGGCATGAGCACCATCGGTTTTATTGGCATTGGCTTAATGGGTAGTCGCATGACGACACGTTTATTGGCCGCAGGTTATAACGTTTGGGTGTGGAATCGCTCGCCCGAAAAATGTCTGCCTTTAGTGGCGCAAGGTGCAAAACTTGCCGCTAACTTTGCCGACATTGGCCGCGAATGTGAGGTGATTATGCTCTGTTTAGCCGATACAGCCGCCGTTGAGTCGGTAGTTTTTGGTGAGCAAGGTTTAAGTGATTATGTACGTAACCAACAGTTGATTGTCGATTTTTCCAGTATCACGCCCGATGCCACTCGTGACTTTGCTGACCGCTTACGCGCTCAAGATGTTTATTGGGTGGACTCACCTGTGTCGGGTGGTGTGATGGGTGCAGAAAATGGCAAACTCATTATGATGGCGGGCGGTGACGAGGCACAAATCTCGCGCTTACGCCCGATTGCCGCTCATTTGTCGCAAAAACTGACGCACATGGGGGCTGTTGGCACGGGACAAATTACTAAAATTTGTAATCAAATGATTGTCGCCAGTAACGCGGTATTAATTGCTGAAACTGTGGCATTAGCGGCCAAAGCAGGTGTCGATGCAGCACAACTCGCCCCTGCTCTTGCAGGTGGTTTTGCCGATTCTTTGCCTTTGCAAGTTCTTGCACCGCGCATGGCAACTAATAACTTTGAACCTGTGCAATGGAAAGTACAAACCCTATTAAAAGATTTAGATAATGCCTTGGCATTGGCGAAAGAAAATACCAGTAGTACACCGATTTCGGCATTGGCGGCACAGTTATTACGGCTTCATGCGGCACAAGGCGCGAGTTTGGAGGACTTGAGTTCGGTGGTGAGGTTGTTTAAGTAGCTACATTTCATAGGCACCAAAGCGAAAGTTTCCGTGTACACCCGTTCGTGGTGATGCTGAGCTTTGCCGAAGTATCGAACCACTAGCATAAAGCACTTCGACAAGCTCAGTGTGAACGAGACTCTCAAAATAAATACTTCTAAATAGACGCGGTTTATATCTAATACTATACTTGCTAATATAATTTATAAGAGCTTTTTATCATGTCACAAGTGACTTTGTATTTAGATAATGAGGCCGAGCAACTGTTGCGGCAATCCGCTCAAGCGGCAGGCTTGTCGAATAGCAAATGGGTAGCCGAGCTT
>JBKJUH010000236.1:0-3960 GCA_046590075.1 Agitococcus sp. | reverse complement strand
ACACATCTTTTGAGTGATGAATGAGTCAATAAACAGAGTTAAATTCCCCTCTTGAGAGGGGTTAGGGGTGTGTTAGTAGTAAAAAGCACTGATTTTTGTGCGATTAAACCCACCCCTAGCCCCTCCGAGGAGGGGAATTTCATCGCTACAATCTTGTCTCATGTCACTTAAAGAAGATGTGTAGATATCTATGCCCTTTGGGTGAGGGAAAACTATTAGGCCGTTATCACCGTTAAACCACCCATATAAGGTCGTAAAACGTCTGGGACGACGATGCTACCATCCGCTTGTTGGTAGTTTTCTAAAATAGCGACCAACGTGCGGCCTACGGCTAAACCTGAACCATTCAAGGTATGTAACAGCTCAGGTTTGCTGTCTTTATCACGATATCGTGCTTGCATCCGACGCGCTTGAAAGGCTTCAAAATTAGAACACGATGAAATCTCACGGTATTTACTTTGTGCAGGCAACCAGACTTCTAAATCATAGGTTTTAGTCGCGGAAAAGCCCATATCGCCACCACATAACAGCATACGGCGATACGGTAAACCTAATAACTCTAAGACTATTTCGGCATGGCGCGTCAGTTCTTCTAAGGCTTGATAGGAGTTTTCAGGACGAACCATCTGCACCAATTCAACTTTTTCAAATTGATGCTGACGAATTAAACCACGCGTATCTTTGCCATAAGAACCGGCTTCACTCCGAAAACACGGCGTATGAGCGACATATTTAACGGGCAATTGCTCGGCAGGAATAATTTCGTCACGGGCAATATTGGTGACAGGCACTTCTGCGGTTGGAATGAGGTAGAAGGCTTTTTCACCTTGTAATTTGAATAAATCTTCTTCAAATTTAGGCAATTGTCCTGTACCTTTTAAGCTCTCGGCATTAACCAAGTACGGCACATACACTTCTTGATAACCGTGTTCACCGCTGTGCAAGTTAAGCATAAATTGCGTTAAGGCTCGTTGTAAACGCGCCAAACCGCCTTTAATCACCGAAAAACGTGAACCTGTAATTTTGGTGGCGGTGGCAAAATCTAATAAACCTAAGGCTTCGCCTAAATCGGCATGGTCTTTAGGCTCAAAATCAAATTGACGAATCGTTCCCCAACGATGTACTTCAACATTATCGTCTTCACCTTTACCCGCAGGTACAGATTCATGTGGCAAGTTAGGAATTGCCATGGCAAAAGCACTGATTTCGCCTTGCAAAGTCTCAAGTTCAACTTTTACTGTTTCTAAGCGATCGTTGACTTCCTGCATCCTCGCCATGATCGGGGCAACATCTTCACCCGATTTTTTAGCCATGCCAATTTTTTTAGCACCTGCATTACGCTCGGCTTGTAATTGCTCGGTTTCTGATTGTAAGGTGCGGCGGCTTTCTTCAAACGCTTGCAGCTTGACGGTATCCAATTCGACATGACGGCATTGCAAACGGGCGGCAACCACATCTACTTGGCTGCGTAATAATTTAGGGTCTAACATGATTCTCTCAATACAACAGATTAAAATGAGGACTTAGGCGATTTAGTCCTGAAAGTAAAAACTCAATGCTATTATTCATGCGAAAAGGCACTTCGACAAGCTCAGTGTGAACGGCACTACTCATCAAGGTTGTTCAGAGCTGCCTAAACGCTTTGTAGCCCCTAGGTAATTATAGGTATCTAAACAATAAGTTGCGTTGTAGGTCGGATTTCAATCCGACTGAGCTAAGTCAGGTTAAAACCTGACCTACTACTCTGTCAAACCCCGTATTTCCATACGGGCTATAAAAGCTTTCGTAAGCGTAGTGAATATGAGCTATAAAAACTTTATTCGTCAATGACATCCACATCTTTAGGGGGTGTAAATTGAAAAACAGACGGACTGATTTTGCCATTAAGTCTGATTTGACTAAAGAAAATATCGGTTTTTTGTCCCAAAGAATCCTTTAATTGCATAGCACTCATCTGTGAGCCATTAAAACTGACACGCAAACTTTCAAAAACCGCCTCTTTGTCTTTGGGTTTTAAGATGAATGAATTTTGATTTTTAGTAATGCTCTTTTCTTGCGTCACTTCAAACGACGAGGCAATTTTACTGCTATCGCCCGACAACAACAAGGCAGGCGTATTACCGACTTGTTTATCGAGTTTTTGCTTAGTCGCTTGTTGCAGTTCGGGGTCATAAATCCATACGCTTTGGCCATTGGCAATAATTTGCTGGGCAAATGGCGTAACGGTATCCCACCTAAAAAATCCAGGCCTTTTGACGCGCATTTCACCCGACAGTGTTTGCAAGGGTTGGTTTTTAGGATCTAGGGTATGTTGTTCAAAGTGAGCCTGCATACTGGACATTTTTGCCAATAACGCATTGAGGTTTTTGGTGGCGGCAGCATCGGCATAACTGACTGATGACAAGGCAACGAGCGCGAACAAAGAATAACGACGCATAAAATTAACTCTTAAAAACGGTTGTTTGTATCCTACAGATAAAAACAACGGCAGACTGTTTAGGTTTGCCGTTGTCATCGTCTTGATTGTGTGTCAAATCACTCGTTGTTTGGCACTAATACTTCGCGTAAACCATTGCTTTGCATCGAACTGACTAAACCCGCCATTTCCATCGCTTCAATCAGTCGTGCGGCTCGGTTATAACCAATTTTGAATTTACGTTGCACAAACGAAATAGATGCCCGACGTGTTTCTAAGACGAAAGCCACGGCATCATCATACAAAACATCTTGTTCGGCATCGGCATTTTCATCACCCATACCCCCACTGACACCCTTCGCAGGCACACCATCATCGGTATATTCTTGGAGAATTTCGTCAATATAATTCGGTGCGCCCCGACTCCGCCAATCATCACACACCCGATGCACTTCATCATCACTGACAAAGGCACCATGAATACGCTCAGGGATATTGGTGCCAACGGGTTGAAATAACATATCGCCATTACCTAACAATTGCTCGGCACCACCTTGATCTAAAATAGTTCGGGAATCAATTTTACTCGATACTTGGAAGGCGATGCGTGACGGTACGTTCGCTTTAATTAAACCCGTAATCACATCAACGGAAGGTCGTTGCGTAGCCAAAATCAAATGAATACCTGCAGCACGCGCTTTTTGGGCTATTCGGGCAATCAGTTCTTCTACTTTTTTACCGACAATCATCATCATGTCGGCAAATTCGTCAATTACCACCACAATAAAGGGCATTTTCTGTAAACGTGGGGCATTTTCTAACAATGCGGCTTCTTCTTTTTTCCATAAAGGGTCAAGAATATTTTCACCTTTAGCTTCATACTCCGCTAACTTGGCGTTAAATCCTGCCAAATTACGCACACCTACCGCCGACATTATTTTATAACGACGTTCCATTTCCGCCACACACCAACGCAGGGCATTGGCGGCATCTTTCATGTCGGTGACTACAGGCGTTAATAAGTGCGGGATTTTATCGTAAATCGACAATTCCAACATTTTTGGGTCAATGAGAATTAAACGCACGTCATCAGGTGTTGATTTATACAACAGACTCAAAATCATGGCATTGACGCCAACTGACTTACCCGAACCTGTTGTACCTGCCACCAATAAATGTGGCATGCGCGCCATATCAGCAGCCACAGGTTTACCGCTAATATCTTTGCCTAAGGCCATGGTAACTGGCGATTCGCGCTCTTGATACACAGGTGCCGATAAAATCTCATGTAACCGAACAATTTGGCGATTTTCGTTAGGCACTTCAATACCAATCACCGTTTTACCCGGAATGACTTCGACAACACGCACGGCAATCATCGCCATTGACCGCGCCAAGTCTTTGGCAATGCTCGATATTTTGGCGACTTTGACACCGGGTGCTGGGTCAACCTCAAAACGAGTAACCACAGGGCCAGGCAACGCACCCACGACTTTGGCATCAATATTAAATTCACGTAGTTTGATTTCTAATAAACGTGATAG